>JAYRSE010000008.1:0-63177 GCA_041920275.1 Minisyncoccota bacterium
TACACCTCCCGTCGCATGACGGGCGGGAGTTTGGTATTCTTATGCATGAATTGCGTTGGTTAATTGGTTGGTAATGCATACACCGATTGTACCAACGCAATTCGCCGTTACGGAGTGGGGACAACGCGTTATTTATTTACAAATATAGAATTGGCAAACGAGGGAATAAATGAAGAGAAACTTCATTTATTCAAAAAAGTCGGTTCGAACTTTTTAATTAAGGATCGAACCGTCTTTTTTGAGCCACGCGGAGCGTGGCGAACCCTTTCAGATCCAGGATTTTTTGGGGGGAATACATTTGTGTCGGCACTTCGTGCCGATCCCGATTCGGCTTCAAAATGCGATTTCGATTTCTGGCGGAGGGGAAGAGATTCGAACTCTTGGTCCCGTTTCCGAGACTCCTGTTTTCAAGACAGGTGCGATAGACCACTCTGCCACCCCTCCGTACCACACTAGATATACCACATTTGCGAAAATGTGTCGCGGTGAAAAGTAGTCAGATTCATGTAGTACCACCCTCGCGCGTGTCTCGTTGTTTGGCGATCAAGAAAATATAAATAATGTCGAGTATTCCCATGGTGTTCACGATACTGAGTGGAATGAACCACCATACTTCCTTGCGGCGTGCGGCGAGCCAGAGCGCCCACATTTTCCAGGGTATGCTCCACAAGGTGAGTGCAAGCAGTGTGTAGAGGTCCATTCCCAGCAGGGCTTCTTTGAAGGCGGCTTCCATACCGATAATGCTACCATTAAAGGGCGAACGATGCTATGCTCACTGCATGGCACGGGTTATGGGCATCGACTACGGTTCTCGGCGCGTGGGTGTCGCACTTTCGGACGATGCGCAGGTCATGGCGTTTCCCGAGGGGATACTGTCGAACGACGATGCCTTGATGGCGTCACTTGCGAAACGTATAGGAGATGAGGGTGTGCAGCTCGTGGTGGTGGGTGAAGCCGATAATCCCGTGGGTGGTACGAACACCATTCAACGACGTGTCATGATCTTTGCGGAAGCGTTGCGTATAGCGACCGGCTGTGAGGTGGTCTTGGTCTCGGAGGCGTACACGAGCGCTGAGGCGCGCCGTGCTATCAGGGAGCGTGCTTCGGAAAAGGCGACCCGCGAAATGCCGGTCGACGCGGCCGCGGCCGCCATAATCTTACAGATGTATCTGGACAGTAAAAAACACGCTTGAAGGCATTATCCACTTCAACCAAACAAACCATGATCTCAGTGCAGGATTTCTCAAAGATCGACATGCGGATCGGGCACATACTCGCGGTCGAGCGGGTGCCCGAAACCGACAAGCTCCTGCGACTCACGGTCGATTTCGGGGAAGAGCGACACCGCACGGTCGTGTCGGGAATCGCGGGGTATTTCGAGGACCCGACGATATTGGTGGGGAAACGCTGCCCGTTTGTCACCAACCTTGAGCCGCGCACCATACGCGGGCTCACCAGTGAAGCGATGATCGTGGCGGTACATACGGAGGCGGGTGCTTTTTCGATACTTGAGCCCACTATGGCGGAGATGCCGGCAGGTACGCGTTTGAACTGAGTGTGGTGGTGTCGACTGTCGATGTGTGTCAGTATCATAATCGGCGATCCATATTTCCTTTACCATGAGAAAGTGTTGGGAATGGTTTCAAGCGCGTGCGACAAGCAAACATGCTGAAGCGTGGCTTGCGGTCATGTCTTTTTCGGAATCCTCTTTTTTTCTCATCCCTCCCGACGTGCTCTTGATCGCGATCCTTTCGGCCCAAGCGGGACGGTGGGTCTATTACGCAGTTCTCACCACTGTTTCGTCCGTTGCCGGTGCCGTTTTTGGATATGCGCTCGGATATTACGTCTTCGAACCCCTCGTACAGCCGCTTATCGAGCTGTACGGGCTTGCCACTGAGTTCGCACACGTCGGCGCGCTCTATGAAGAGAGTACGTTCATTTCAGTGTTCACCGCCGCGTTCACGCCGATACCTTTCAAGGTGTTCGTGCTCGCGGGTGGTTTTTTCAAGGTCCCGCTCATTCCCTTCGTGCTCGCAAGTATCATGGGGAGGGGGATGCGCTTTTTCATCGTGGCGTGGCTTTCGCATCGGTACGGGCCGCGCGGAGCCGAGTTCGCGCTTCGTTACATGGATCGGATACTTATTGGCATGGTGGTGCTTGGTATTGTGCTGTTCATCGCTCATCGCATGGGGCTTGTGTGATAGCCGAACGACGTACACACTCGAATCAGTGCCATCGACGTCGGCCCTCTTTTTCAAATGGCGCGAGTCCCCTGTTGCAGTCTTTTGCGATCGATGCGTAGAGTTTGCATCGCTATCCACCGACATATTACACTCGACACCGTCACTCTTGGTATACTGTCTTCATGGTACCCGGTTCACATTACAACACCCCTTCGCCCGTCTTCCGGGCGTTCCCTCCTCCCGAATACCTCACCATGCCGGCGGTCGGTTTGGATATTTCCGATTATGCCGTAAAGCACGTCTTCATCAGGCGGTACGGGAGACACTTTCATCTCGATTCCGTCGGGAAGCTCGATCTGCCGCTTGGTGTGGTGGAGGATGGGATCATTAAAGACCCCGATACTCTGGTGAGGGTATTGGAGCGCATTCGCGAGGAGCATGGCTACACGCACACACACCTTTCTCTGCCGGAAGCGCACGCATACCTTTTTCAGTTCGAGGTACCCCATGGCGCGGAGGCGGAACTGCGCCAGCTGATCGAATTCAGTCTCAAGGAGCACGTACCCATCGATGCGCAGGATGCGGTCTTTGATTTTTCGATCATGGAGGAACGAGAGCGGTCCCGATCCGTGAATGTGTCCGTGTACCCGAGCGCCATTTCGCAAGTGTACGTCGATGCCGTGCGAGCGGCCGGTTTCAACATCCTTTCCGTTGAAATAGAAGGTCAAGCGACGGCGCGCGCATTGCTGCCACCTACGGGAACAGAGCCGACCATCATCATCGACCTCGGAAGGAGTCAAGCGGGATTTTCGATCTCAGCCAACGGTTCGGTGATATTTACGGCAAATTTGGAGATAGGAGGAGATCGCTTTACTCGCGCGGTCGCGCGAGGGTTGGATGTCTCGTTCCAAGAAGCGGAAAGAATGAAGCGTGAGCATGGGTTTCGAGATACTCGGGCGAACAGCGCGGTCCATCAGATGTTGCGAGGCGTGGTTGACGAGCTGTGTGAGGCGATCCGTCGACATCTGATGTACTGGCAATTACACGCGACCGATGATTCCACCAAGGAGATACGGAGTGTCGTGTTGGTCGGGGGAAACGCGAACATGCCGGGCCTCTCGGAGTACATGTCCGTGGTGCTGGACGTGAAGGTTACCGTGGGAAATGTCTGGACCAACATATTTTCTTTCAACGAATATCTGCCTGAGATGCACCGTACCGAGTCATTGGAGTTTGCAACAGCGACCGGTCTTGCCATGCGCAGTTTGCTCCGCAGTAGTGTATGAGTGAGAACAACTTGCACAACCTTCTTGGACAACACGACCGTCGCACACTTGCGGTTGCATACTATACCCGTGTCGCCGGAGTCGCGGGCATCTTGTTCGGGGGTGTTGCCGTAATCGGATTGGTCATGCTTTTCCCCGCATATCTCTCACTTACGCACGAAATATCGACTACACACAATGAGCTGGCGTCGTTCGCGGAAAGCGATCGTTCCTACCGAGATGATCTGGCAACGATAAAGGGATCCCGGCTGCTTACGGAACGGGTATCGACCTACTTGGCGCGAGACCGAGGCACATTCTATCTCGATCGCGTACTCGCGGCGGACACCGGAGCGATCACCATTGATTCGTACTCTTTCGATCGACGCGCTCGCACCATGGTGGTAGGTGGAGTGGCCGCCACACGGGGAGATCTCGTTTCATTTTCAGACCTGCTCGCTGCGGATAGTGTTTTCGAGCACGCTCGCGTACCCGTTGAGAACTTTGAAAATCGTGTCGACCTACCCTTCACGATGACGCTCACCATTGCGTCTTCGTCGACAAAAGAGCTATGAAGCATGTGACTCATGAACAAAAGATCTTGGTGATAAGTGCCGTATGGTGCCTTGCCGCGTGTGGCGCGTATGCATACGCATTCGTCCATCTGGGCACCATGCGTTCAATGTTGCATGAGGAGCGTGAGACGGTCGTGGCTAGGCGTGTCGAAATGCAATCTCACGCGCGAACAAAAGAAGTGGCGCAAGAGGTCGGCATGTTGCGCGAAAAGCTTTTCGAGTACATAACGCCCGGCGACCTACCCACCGGCTTCATTTCAGAATGGGAAACCATTCTGTTGTCGCTCGGAATAACTTTCGATACTGCGATTGCTCATCGAGATGATCAGGACACATCAGGTACCATGCGGGTGCTCGATGTGGTACTCAGTGTCCGGGGTTCGGAAGAGATGATACGCGCCGGTCTCCGTGCGCTCGAAGACCTTTCCTATGTCTCTTCGGTGGAAGGATTTTCCCTGAATCGTGTCGAGGTCGAAGAGGGAGATGTGTGGGAAGGGACGATACGAATACAAGCAATGACCAGATAGTGCCGTTATTTGACTTTCATCACCATGAAATTGCCTGATCTGAAATCACTGCGCGCCGCGTTTCGAAAGCGAAGTCGTGCGGGAGCTTCGCCTGTGCGTGATTGGGGCATCCTGCTCGGAAGCACGGTCGCTCTTTTCTTCGGTTGTGTCGTGCTTGGTTCGGTGGCGTATTTCGAAGGAACGATCCCGATGGAAGATCAGTCGATTCGAAATACCACAGCAGACATTCCGGACAAGGCAGAAATATCGGCCTTGATCGAAGTCTTGCATACCAGGCGCGCGCGGGTGGAAGAGCGTGCGAACAGTGCGGCCTCGATCATGTCGCGAAACTCGGAAACAAATGCAGTCGAAGAACCCGTATCTTTCATGAGTGGGTCCGCCACCTCCTCCACTTCTTCACCGGTGGTCATCGAATGATCGCGTGTGATGGCATTGTCGTATCGACTGCCGAACCGCTCCCGGTGAGCATATGTTCGAACCCTCACCCGTTCCGTGGGTATAGAGCGTCGTTCATTTTTCTGATACAGTACCGGTACGCCCCCGTAGCTCAATGGATAGAGCCGCGGACTTCTAAGCCGTTGATGTAGGTTCGATTCCTACCGGGGGCACCATGATATGTACTCCCTAAAGTGGACACACGTTAGGGGGTACATTGTTTTCTTTTGTTAACATTAAAGTTATTAACAAAAGAGCCGCCCAACCAACTCTTTCAAAGAGTGGTGGACGGCTTGTTGGGAGCTGTGGCGTTTATGTTCGAATTCGTTGAAGACGTAGGCACCAACGTCACCAGAACCTTCGTGCTCGACGAACCAGACGTCTCCGCCATGACCGGGAACCCAGTTCTTGACGATGCCGATGATGCCAACTGCACGAACATTCAGGTGCTTCGGGACAATCATCATGCCGGTTGTTTCGCCAAGTTCAGTGATTTTCACACGCAGACCAGGTTTCACTTCACTGCAGTCCTTTTTTGCCTCCAGACTCGAATGGGTTTTAAGGATAACCTGAGTTGGCTGAACAATACAACAAAAAAGTATAGTGTCTAGGAGAGCCATAGTATTTCTCTCGACACAGGAGGCAAGTTGTGTTAAATTGGCGTGAAATCTAGTCGCGATGGCCAGATTAACACCTTCCAGAGAGAAAGGAGAAAGAGATGAACCGGCAGGAGAAGAGCAAGCGTGTGGAATGGGAGTATTGCGAGTGTGGATGCCACGGATACGAGCTTCGCCTCGGCCCTGTGTACTACTGGATGTTCAACGATCTTGGTCGTGGTGGAAGCTCCAAACAATTCCACCTGAACACCGGACACAGTGGCCTTGGCAGTCACCTTGGCAGTTTCTCGTCGTTCGAGGAGGCGGATCGGGAGGCCCGTACTCACGCCAAGCCCATCCTCAAGAATTGGCGTGAGGAGCTCGATCGTGCGGAAGCCTCCGTTCGCTGAGGACAATACACCGGCCGATGCACAACGAGTACACGAGCCCCTTGCGGACTAACAATCCGCCTGGGGCTCTCACTTTTCTACACTTGAAATTATTATCATAATTTTTTTTATATTTAATTCACTCAGGGTATACGCCTTGCATAAACTCGGATTTATTCGCCGTCAAAAACTTGAAATTTTCAGTGTGCAGGCTCGCTGCCCGCATTATTGACAGGTGTTTCACCGTGCTTTAGGCGCGGTGGGTTCGCACTAATTCAAGTTTCCTGCATAGTCTAGAGAGACCTCAATGCCTCATTAACATCGATATGTCTAGTAAATCCCGAAGCGACAACAAAACCACTCAAATGAGTGGTTTTTCAGATTCAACCGTCACTCGCAATTTTTCGTTGATCTGGTTCAATATGAATGAATCGCGAGGCATCCAGTGATCGTTACGTATCCTCCTCACTCGCAAGAAGGATGGACCGTACCACCTCATGAAGTTCTGTGGAGTCAGGCAGATCGTTGTGTCCCTTCCTTCGTACGGACACGAAACGTTTGTCGGGCGTTCCAAGACGTTCGAACAGGCGCATGCCGGACTTTTGAGAAATGATGCGGTCGTTGTCTCCGTGAATGATCGTGACGGGGTGCAGTCAGAACAGTGTGTGGAGATGATTGGAACACTCACATTGCATACTGCGAAATGTGAAAGAATCATGGGGTGAGTACAACGAGAGGGAGGTGCGATATTAAAATACCAGTATTAGTACCGGTACTAATACTGGTATTTTGACAGGATGCGTGTCGATCTATCGCTCGGCATCTTGTACGGATCAACATGCCGGTATCGGATCTTTGTGACAGTGAATCTTTGAGGATGTGCGCACGTGCGCCCCTTGCGAAGGGTGCTATACTGTACGCATGAAGGGCACACGGACGGCTTTCATACTGGGGGCAAGTGTGGCGGGTGCGCTTTTTGCCGGGTACATGAGCGCAGTGAAGTTGTTTTCCGGCGCGTGTGCGTTCAATGAGGCATGCCCTCTGTTTCTGGGGCACCCCTCGTGCTACTTCGGATTTCTGCTCTTTCTTGTACTCGCGTTCGTTTCGTTTGCGCATCGGTACTATGTGCGCTGTGCATCGTATGCATTACCGACCGTACGCGCGGTTTCGTTCTTCGGCGTTCTGTTTGCCGGCTATTTCACTTTGGGTGAGCTGCCGCTCCTGTTTGCGCAAGGACTTTCCGCCTACGTGCTCGGTCTGCCGACCTGTGCACTCGGGTTCATTTTCTTCCTGTTAATATTTGCAGCATCTATGTTTCCAATGCGCATCCGGTTGCAGGTCCGGTGAGTACCTGTGGTAAAAGCAAAGAACAAGGCGCCCTCAGGCGCCTTTGATCATCAGGCAAACATCATATTCCTTGCCGTCGACCTCGATGGTACCGAGCAGTGCGTACGGGGACCGGTCGTACTCGCCTTTTTTGCATGCGCAGAAGCCACCTTGGGATAATTCCACACACACTTTTTCGGGAGAAGATCGCACAGCATCCTCCGCGTAGCGTCTCAAGGTGTTTGATATTCGTATCATGAAAGTTCTCTAATGATCTACGGCTCGTGTTGATAGTACAGTGTTTAACGCGACGGTGCAATCAACTGTGTTGTATCTGTGCGATCGCATTACGGAGTGCATTTTTATGCAAACCGATCTGTTGCACGTCATTCAGATATTTTCCGACGGTGTTTCCTTGTGCGTCAACCATGACGTACGGATCTTCGTCATCGAGTATGTCACTTACCGCTCGGCCGAAGTCTATCACGTAGGCGTGTCCCGAATCGGTGTCGATCATGATGTTGTCCGCATGCAAGTCTCGGTGGTGTACTCGGTACCGTGTGTGGAGTGCATGGATATACGCCTCAAGATCCGCAAAGAATGTGTCGATATCGAACCCTTCCGGCAGAAGTGAGGGAAGCGCGATCGCGCGCTTGAGACTTATCGCTCGTAACTCCTCGAGTACTAGAACAGAAGTATTTCCCTCTGAAAATACGAACAATGTCTTCGGGCAGCGCACCTTGTTGACGACAAGTGAACTTGCGAGGTCGGTGATCCGCTCCTCCTCGAACACGTCGTTGTGGTTCGTGTATTCTTTTCCCGTATTGAAAATGTATTTGTAGCAGGTGCCGAGGTATTGAGTGCTCGTGTGAACACGCCCCGTACCGCCGGTGCCGATGATATTGTCGGATCGCTCGATGATGGAGCGGGCTATCGTGAGCGCCTCCTCGCTCATTTGTTCCCGTTGTGCGTGCTCTGTGAGTTCGGATGCGGGGTGGTGCCGTGTGTGACCGAGCGCATTTTTTCGACCGTTGATCAGTGCCTCGAGTCGTGAAAGCGCATCTTTCGGTTTTGCGTGTTCGTTCCAAATATCGCTCTCCCACCGCGTTCGCAATTCGGTTGGAACGGTCTCAAGTAATGCATCGATCTTGTCTTCGATGTCTGCTTCGTTGATCGGGATATCGTTTGGAAACTCCGGCGAGAATGGCATACGAGGTGGATGTAAGTGGTGCGACCTGATTTTCAAGGAGCGCAGCGACTATGAAAATGGAAGTACCCTTGTGGTGCGACCTGATTTTCAGGGAGTGTAGCGACTATGCGACATTGTTTTCTTATGATCTGCCCACAGCCGGAAAATTAGTAAACAAAAAGTCCCTGTGTGAAAAATGGAAGTACCCACGTGATGCGCGCTAAGGGACTCGGTCACTCTCGTGGGTTTTTTATTTCGTTCCACGTATAAAAAACCTCACTCGATCGACCCCCACTCGCGCCGCCGCTTCGCGGGCTTCGCCGGCGCTCGGTTCGAGTCCCTCAACGCTTGAAAACAACACTCGTGCAATGCTCCGCATTTCACTCGTTTGTTTTGGTGCGCGCTAAGGGACTCGAACCCCTGACATCCTCGGTGTAAACGAGGCGCTCTACCAACTGAGCTAAGCGCGCGGTACGACAAGCATGCCATGTTTGGGCCGTTCACGCAATGTGTACCCAAAATTTGATCATGTGAAGTGATGTCGGTGCGAGAGAAAGGTGTTCTGTGGTACAGTGTACGTATGGCAAACACCCGTTCCCAGCTTCACTGTATCGTCACCGGTCGCGTGCAAGGTTCGACGTTTCGTGATTTTGTGCGAAATATCGCGAACGAAATGAACCTCGTCGGTTTTGTTGCGAACCTGCCGGATGGTTCTGTGGAGGTGCTTGCGCAGGGTGAATACGGCATTCTCAAGGTCTTTATACAGCATCTCGCTCGCGGGCCGGCGGGTTCGCTCGTGACGGGTGTGTACGATGAGTGGAGCGAAGAATTCGAGCGGGAGTTCGAGGATTTTCGCATTCTGTAGTGTTTTCGTGTATCGTGTCTCGCATGGAAACACAGGTTCCACACAGTATCGGTATCATTATGGACGGCAATCGTCGCTGGGCTCGCGAGCGTGGACTCCCGACCCTTGAAGGTCATCGCGCGGGTTATGCAAAGCTCAAGGAGGTCGCGGCGTGGTGTCGCGATGTGGGAGTGCGTCACCTCGCGGTGTATGCGTTTTCGACCGAAAATTGGAAACGTGACGTGAATGAAGTTGCATATCTGATGGATTTCATGCGCATCGCCTTTCGCGAGCAGCTGTCTGAACTGCGCAAAGAACGCACTGCGGTGCACATCGTCGGCAAGCTTGATTTGTTGCCGGCGGATCTACAGGAGACCGTGTGCACGCTTCATGATACCAATCCGAGTGATGCCACTCACCACCTGTGGGCATGTGTGAGTTACGGTGGCAGAGCGGAGATCGTGGATGCGGTGAACGTTTTGCGTGAGGAAGATGGGGTGGTGGATGAAGACGCGATTACTCGTGCATTGTGGACTGCCGCCATGCCCGCACCCGACATCATTGTACGCACCGGTGGTGAAAAACGGCTCTCAAACTTTCTGATGTGGCATTCGGGATACAGTGAATTGTTCTTCTTGGACACCTTGTGGCCGGATTTTTCTCGGGATACATTCGACACCGTGATTGCGGAGTTTATGGCGCGAAAGCGTAATTTCGGCGTTTAGCATGGAGACGACGGATACCATGTTTGCGTCTGCTCGTACATGCGCAGAGCGTGTCGTGCGCTCCGCTCTGGATGAGCGGAGCGACTTGCCGCTCTATGGTATGTTACGCTATTTCATGGGGTATGCTGACGAGTTACTGCATGCATGTGACACGGTCGCGGGGAAGCGCATACGTGCGTCCCTGGTACTCCTCACGGCTGAGATGTGCGGTGGGGGCGCGAGCGCGAAAGACTTGGCGGTTGCTATCGAGCTCTTTCACAACTTTACGCTCATGCACGATGACATTGAGGACCATGACGATATGCGTCGTGGTCGCCCTACCGTGTGGAAGTTGTGGGGAGTAAATCATGCAATCAACGCAGGAGATGCGCAGGCGTTCATTACCAGTGATTTTCTGCTCCGAGTTGCGATGACTGGGGATGCGGGGGCTCGTGCCGCGTGCGAGCTCAATGCGTGTTTTTTGGAAGTTATCGAGGGGCAGTACATGGATTTCGAACTTACTGTAAAAAGACTCACCGACACGGGTGTGACGATCGATACCTACCTTGAAATGACTCGTAAAAAGACCTCTGTTTTGGTCGGAGCGGCCACCGCCGGAGGCGGTCTCGCTGCGGGATGTGACGAAGCGACCCATGATCTTCTTTATACCTATGGGGAATCACTCGGTATGGCGTATCAGATTGCTGACGACATGGCTTCGATATGGGGTGAAGCGCGGGACACGGGAAAGCGGGCACGAGGGGATTTGTACGAGCGAAAAAAAACATACCCCGTGCTCTATGCGCGCGACCACGGGGTGAATAAGTGGTTCATGGCACGATACAACGATACTGCACCTCTCAGTGACGACGATGTGCGGGAACTGCTGAAGGCGCTCACTGCGACGGGTGCGTGTGAGGCGACTCGAGCACTCGGAGCGTCGTATGTTGAACGAGCAAAAGTGTCGGCGAACGCTTTGCCGTTTTCACCTGCTCACAAAAAAGTACTCACGAACTTGGTTGATGCGTTAGTACACTTCGCTCCAAAACAGCACGCGACAGACTAACGTCGCTTTTTGGGCGGCGTGCAAGGGCAAGTGTGTGTACTTGTGTCTGCACGATATGTGGTGCGTGGTGGTCGGGTGCGTGGTACGCTTGTGGTATGACACCCGATAATTCATCCGTGGAAGTGATATATGAGGATGCTCAGATCCTTTCGGTCAACAAACCGGCGGGCATGGCGGTGCATGAGGATGGTCACACACAAGGTCCCTTTCTGACCGACTGGGTGCGCGAGACGCGACCGGATATGGTGGGGGTGGGGGAGACCATGTGGCTGCAGAACGGAAACGAAATCGACCGGCCCGGGATCGTGCATCGCTTGGACCGAGATACGAGCGGCATCATCGTGCTTGCAAAGACGCAGGAGTCGCACGCTTTCCTCAAGGCGCAGTTCCAAGCCCGTACCATGGAAAAGGAGTACCGCGCGTTCGTCTGGGGAACGATACGTGAAGTGCATGGTACGATCGACAAGCCGATCGGGAGGTCGCGCAAGGATTTTCGCCTGTGGTCTGCGGGTAAGGACGCGGGAGGAATGCTGCGTGCCGCGATCACACGCTACACGGTGCTCGCCGCGCGCGACGGCTTCTCGTACCTCTCGGTCGAGCCGAAGACCGGCCGCACGCATCAGATACGGGTGCATTTGAAGGCGGTCGGGCACCCCATAGTCTGCGACACGCGCTACGCACCCAAGCGCGAGCAGGCATTGGGTTTTGTGCGGCTTGCGCTTCACGCACACACGCTTGCATTCACACACCCGGACGGTACGCGCATGGTGCTTCAAGCGCCGTTGCCGGATGATTTTTTGCACGCCGAGGCACGCATTGGTGTGTAAAAAAAGCGAGCGAGCTTTCTGTCGCTCACTCGGATGGGGTGCTCCACCCCTAGCGGATCTTCCGTACGTTGGAAGTGGGGGGAACCTGACACATTTTTCTTTTGTTCGGATCGAGTGGGGTGATCGTTGCGTTTTTGCTCGGTCGCTTCAGTGCGGCGTACTGAAGAATGAGGTTGATGCAAGCGATCTCCGGCCATTTTCCGTGCCCCACAATGTCATACTGGAGACGATGGTGTGCAACCGGAACCGCGCTGTACTTACGGTGGTGCCTCTCCACACTCAGCCCGCATTCCCCAACACCGAACCATCTTTCATCACGACATTTTCGCAAAAAGAATCGTTCAAGCTCGTCGAAAGTGGGAGCGTATACCCGCACATCGGTTTCCGTTACGCACACATATTTGCCCGGGTAGTTTTCCCACCGTCCCGGCTGGGGGAACCCCGCCACATCGCGCAGTTCAACGAGTCGGTCGTACAACTGCTTTTCGCACGGGTTGAAACCCATGGCACACCTCCGTTTCGGTATGTGATTTGTTATTTGACCTCTTACCTTACTCTACGTTGTTCGCGTCAAACGTCAAGACGGTAACGGAGTGGGTTTGGTTGGGAAAAAATTTGCGTTCGCCGTCATACCATGGTACAGTACCTGCCACTATGCAGACAGCAGCAGTCATTTCACCGGTAAACGTCGAAGCGCGCAAAAAGTTGGACGTGCGCCCGGGCGATACCGTGCGGGTAAGTCAAAAGATCCAGGAAAAGGGTAAGATCCGCATCCAGGTATTCGAAGGCCTCGTACTTTCGGTCAAGCACGGCAATGAAGCGGGTGGCACCTTCACAGTGCGCAAGGTGGCGAGCGGAGTGGGGGTCGAAAAGACGTTCCCCCTTTACAGCCCCATGATCGACAAGATCGAGATCGTGAAGCGCACCAAAGTGCGTCAGAGCAAGCTCTACTACATCCGCGAGAAGGCGGCCAAGGTCATTCGTCGCTCGATGCGTAACGCCTTTACGGTCGGCGAGTCGATCGAGTCGGACATCGCGGAGAAGGAACGTGTGACCCGCGAAGCGGAAGAGGCCGCACAGCGTGCGGCGGAGGAAGAAACCCGTGCACAGGAAGCGGCGAAGGCGGCGGAAGAAGTGGTGGAATCCGAGAAGGCGTCCGAAGAAGTTGCTTCGGAAACAAAGGAAGAGACGAGTACGCAAGACGCTCCCGCAGAAACGTCGGAAGAATCGAAAAAAGACTGATCCCAAACACCCGCCGCTCGGCGGGTGTTTTTGTATCGTTTACAAAACGATAAATACTCTGTATGATAGACGGCAGGTGCATGCCCAGGTGGTGAAATTGGTATACACGCTACCTTGAGGTGGTAGTGAGCGCAAGCTCGTGGAGGTTCAACTCCTCTCCTGGGCACAGAAAGAAACACCCCGCAGGGGTTTTTCTTTTGCCCGGGAAGCAAGGCACCCACGTGCCTTGCGTGAGGAGTTGAAGACCTTGTGAGACGTTTTGCGAGTCCGTAGGACGAAGCAAAAGGTCCACAAGGTGTACTGAACATGTAATGTTCAACTCCTCTCCTGGGCACAGAAAGAAACACCCCGCAGGGGTTTTTCTTTTGCCCGGGAAGCAAGGCACCCACGTGCCTTGCGTGAGGAGTTGAAGACCTTGTGAGACGTTTTTGATTGAAATGGTTACGAAAGTGTGTCACACTGTAGCCGCATCCACGCATGGTGCCTATGGTGTAATGGTTAGCACCAGGGTTTGTGGAGCCCTTAGTCCGGGTTCGAGTCCCGGTAGGCACCCCAAAGCAAAACGCCCCGCACGGGCGTTTTGTGTGGGTTCCTAAGGAAGCAAACTGCTTTGCTTCTGTCCGGGACTCGAAAGGCGGAGCTATGCGCCGACCGCAGGGAGGAGCGGGCGAGCCGGGGTCGAGAGTGCTTGATGGTTCCGGAGTGAAGCGAACGGAAGCATCTAGCAACTCGTGACCGAACAACCGGTAGGCACCCCAAAGCAAAACGCCCCGCACGGGCGTTTTGTGCCTAAAAACCTGTGGCCATCGTCTTAGGCGGTGGCAAAGTGGAGCACGAAAGCGACCATGAGCGAGAACGCTATGAATGCGGTTATGATGTTTGTGGCGATGATATGTCTCATGATCGGTCTTACTGCACAGTATTCGACGAATTTGGATCGTTATTCTTACACACGATCGCGTGTTACCTCGCTGCTTTGCCTGGCGTCGTAAGTGGGGTACAATACTCCCATGACGGATCAGGGAACAATTGCTGAGCAAAAGAACGACTCCGTTACCGAGCCGGTCGTGCAGGATGTTCGTGAGGGTGCGCACCCGCATGCGTTCAAGCGGATCGGGTGGGGCATCATTGCGCTTTGCGGTGTACTCGCACTCGTTGGTATTTGGTCGCGGTGGGGCGAGGAGATCAAAGAGGCGTGTACCGGAGGAGGTGATACCGGTGCGTGTGTCATCGAGTATGACGATCCTCCCTCCATGGAAGACGTTCGTTTCGAACAACCGCCACGAAACGCTCTCGAGGAATGACGATCATTTGAAACTTACTCACATCACTTCATTTTTTCACATCATAATATATGAATACCGAACAGACGACTTCCACGAGCGACATAAATCAAAAAGAACAAGAGTCGCCGTCGCGTACGATCAATCCGTACCTCACACCACTTGCGGTGCTTGCGGCCGGCATACTCATTGCGGGAGCTGTCGCTGTGTCCGACGCTCCCTCGAGCGTTTCGACAGCTTCCGGTGGACGGGTACTTGAAGCGGAGGTGTTGCCGGTGACCGAAGACGACCATGTGTATGGTTCGCGTGATGCGGACGTGTTCCTGGTCGAGTATTCCGACTATCGCTGCGGTTTTTGCGGTCGTTTCCATGACACGATCATGAAGGTGCTCGAGATGTATGAAGGCAAGGTGGCGTGGGTATACCGCCATACGCCGTTTCAGCCGGGTGGTGAAGAGGCGGCGATCGCGAGCGAGTGTATCGCCGAGCTTGCAGGTGAAGATGCGTTCTGGAAATACACCGACCTCGCGCTCAACAACCAGCAGTCGCTCGGTACCGCGTGGCACCTCAAGACCGCAAAGGAGCTCGGTGCGGATGAAGAGAAATTCAAGGCGTGCGTTGCCTCCGACAAGTATGACGCACTCATCGAAAGTCATGCACGCAATATGCAGGAGGTGGGTGGGAACGGTACCCCGTTCACGGTGGTGCTAACCCGAAAGGGTGATATGGTCAAAGTGTCGGGGGCGATGCCGATCGAGAACGTGACCCTTTCGATCGAGCGGGCCCTGAAGTCGCTTGAAAGTTAAGATCAGCCAAAATATATGCGCACCATTCCGCGCAAGCACCTGGTCTTCGGTGTACTCGCGGGTGCGGGACTTGCCGCCGGATTCTACCTGTTTGTGGTACACGACATACTGCTTGATCCCACTCCTCAGGCCCCGGAGGAGTGGGTGACCTACCTGCCTGATTTTTCATTCCCGAATGAGCGTGGAGAGGAGGTCGTGTTCGCGAAGATACAGGCGCCGGTGCGGATCGTGAACTTCTGGGCGAGTTGGAGTCCGTACAGCAGGGAAGAAATTCCCGCACTCGCCGCACTCAAGCGTGAGTTCGGAGATAGGGTCGAAGTGGTTGCATTGAATCGCGACAAGAATCCCGCCGATGGTCGCACCTTCTTGGAGGAGATCGGTCTTTCGAGTGAGATCACCTTTGCGTACGATTCCGAGGATACCTACTTCAGGCGGGTCGGAGGGTACAACATGCCCGAGACCGTGTTTGTTGGCCCGAATGGTGAGGTCTTGGCACATGTGCACGGCCCCATGGATCTTGAGGTGATGCGTGCAACAGTGGGCGGTCTCTTGGATTGACGTCGCAATGCCTTCGTGTACCGACCGTTGCGCGGTATACTTGGAGAGCTGAGATAGTGTAAGTATGGATCAATTGACACCCCTGTTTCTCTTATCCGTGTTTTTTGCAGGCAACTTGATGTTTCTTGCGCCGTGCACCTTGCCACTTTTGCCGGCATACATCGGCTTTTTGAGCGGACTCACCCAACAGCAGGTGATGATCGGTGTCTCGATCGCACAACGTCGAAGGGTTTTTTTGAACGCGGTACTTTTTGTGATCGGATTCACCCTCGTGTTTTCGATCTTGGGGATCTTGGCGGGGTATGCGGGTTCGCTCCTTGCGTCCGTGCGTGAGTGGCTTCGTATCGCAGGCGGGGTGTTCGTGCTTTTCTTCGGCGTGTTCATGCTTGGTGCTTTCAGCGCATCGTTTCTCACCAAGGAACGTCGGATGCGCCTCCCCTCCTGTTTCTCGGTCGGTTCCGGTCGATCTTCCTTCGTACTCGGTGCGGCGTTTGGGATAGGATGGACCCCATGCAGCGGGCCGGTTTTGGGTTCGGTGCTTTCCTACGCCGGAACGACCGGTGATGTATCAACAGGGGCGTTGTTGCTCGCCATTTTTTCACTCGGCTTTTCGGTACCATTCCTTGCGCTTGCGGCCGGTTTTTCGCATGCCGCTCGCATTGTGACCGCACTGGGTCCCTTTTTGCGGGTGGTTTCCGTTGTGGGCGGTGCGGTGCTCGTGATCATGGGTCTATGGCTCATTTTCGGCCATTCGGCGCTCACTGAATGGTTCTTCAGACTGTTTGACTCGGTTGACATGTCGGAGATCATACTTCCGTATCTCTGAAGCGGTGTTGTCGCGTGCTATACTGGATCAGTATTTAATCGTACGGAACCCGCTCGTGGAAGATCTGCGGAGTGAGAGAGTTCAATGCAAGTCTTCCACCGTGAAGAGTTTCGGAATAATCGAATCACACAGGTATGGAGACAACATCACAAGAATCGAAGGTTGGGGGGAATGCGTGTTGCAGTGGCGACTCCACGCAGTTTGCACGTCTACAGGGTGCCGCCAAGCTCGTGCTCGTACTGCTTGCGGCGTTTCTGTTCGCGCAGACGTTGAATGCGCTCAAGGAGTACCGGTATATCGGAGGTGGTGTGGCTCCGACCAATGTGGTGAACGTTGCGGGCGAGGGGGAGGTATTCGCCATCCCCGACACCGCACAGTTCAACTTCACCGTCCTGCGTGAAGGTCCAACCGCAAGTGAGGTGCAGCGCGGCGGCGCAGAAAAAGGTGCAGAGCTCGTAGCCGCACTCAAAGAAAAGGGGGTCGAGGAAAAGGACATCAAAACGGTCTCGTACCGTGTCGAGCCCAAGTACGAGTGGCAACCGAAGGCGTGCGTGACCTATCCGTGCGATCGTAAGCAGGTGCAGGTCGGATTCACGCTCGAGCAGACCTTTGAGGTGAAGGTGCGCACCCTCGATTCCGCGGGCGATCTGCTTGCGCTCATGAGCGAAAAAGGTGCGACCGGTGTGAGCAACATCTCGTTCACCGTGGCTGACGAGGATAATGTTCGAGCACAAGCTCGAAAGCTCGCCATTGAGGACGCGAGGAAAAAGGCGGAGCAACTCGCGAAAGACCTCGGTGTGTCGATGGTGCGTATCGTTGGTTACTACGAAAGCTCGCCGGAGACTCCCATGCCGTATGCGCGCATGATGAGCAAATCCGTCGAGGAAGATGAAGCGCTCGAAGCAATGCCTGCGGCCGTGGTGCCGGTGGGAGAGAATCGTTTCGTGAGCGCGGTGGAGGTGTTGTACGAAGTACGCTAGGAAGCACACTTCGACGTAAGGTGTCGCAAAAACGAACGGCAACCCCGTTCGTTTTTGGGTACCCGCTCACACGTTTCCGCGCGTCTTTACGGTAAATGATCGAAGGTTGACTTCGATCATATGCATGAGGGGTGGAGTGGGCTTTCGGTGTTTGACGCCGGCCATGTTGTGCGGTATCATATTATCGACGGCCCTTGCGGGCGGTTTTTTAAAGGAGCGGTTCGCGACACCCCATTATTGTGGTACGATATTCGAACAACCACTATGCAACGATTCATAAACTACCTACACGACACCCGCGGAGAGCTCAAGCATGTGAGCTGGCCGACGCAGCGACAGACGATCATGTATACCATTCTGGTCGTTCTTATTTCCGTTGTCACCTCGGTGTATTTGGGGTTGCTTGACATGCTCTTTACCAAAGGCCTTCGGTTCCTCGTCGGCTAGTTTTTAAGGACCATTAAACACCATGGAAGACCACATACAGCATGACGATCGCCGCTGGTATGCGATACATACCTACGCGGGTTATGAGAAGGCGGTACAACGCAACCTCAAGCAGCGTATCGAAAGTATGGGCATGGAAGACAAGATCTTCGACGTGGTCGTTCCCACGGAAAAGAAGATCAAGATAAAGGCGGGCAAGCGCGTGGAGGAGGAAGAAAAGATATATCCAGGATATGTGCTCGTGAACATGGTGGTCGACGAGAACAGTTGGTATGTGGTGCGTAACACACCTCGTGTGACCGGATTCGTCGGTTCCGGGGTGGATCCCGTGCCGCTCGAGCAAAAAGAGATCGACGTGCTCTTCAAGCGTATGCGCTCGGATACGGTCAAACACAAGATCGACCTTGCGGTCGATGATGCGGTGGTCGTGGTCGATGGTCCATTCAAGGAACTTGAAGGGAAGGTGGGTGACGTGGATGAGGATCGTGGTAAGGTTAAGGTGCTCGTACCCATGTTCGGCCGCGAAACGCCGGTCGAGCTCGACTTCTTGCAAGTCCGCAGAATTTAAGGTAGTATCCACCCACTATGGCAAAGAAAGTCATCAAAAAGCAGGTCAAACTTCAGATCCCCGCAGGGAAGGCGAATCCCGCCCCTCCCATCGGCCCCGCGCTCGGTCAGGCCGGTATCAACATCGGTGATTTCGTGAACAAGTTCAACGAAGCCACTCGGGACAAGATGGGTAGCATCATCCCTGTAGTTATATCGGTGTATGACGATCGTTCGTACGATTTCATTTGCAAGAAGTCTCCCGCCAGCAACCTCATACTCAAACAGATCGGCAAAGAGAAGGGGTCGGGCAAGAATGTCGTATCGAAAGCCGGCACGATCACCAAGGACCAGCTTCGCACCATTGCCGAGGAAAAGATGGAGGATCTCAATACGAACGATGTTGAGCAGGCGATGAAGATCATCGCGGGTACCGCTCGATCAATGGGTGTCGAGGTGCGCTAGTTTTCACAGGCACACACAAAAAACAAACAACACGGACGAACCCGCCCATGTTGTTTGTTTTTTGTAATGAAACGGGGTGAGATCATCGCTCGCTTGTAGAGCTTGCGGTCCTGAGGATCGTCTCGATCCTCGACCGGAGCTCCTCGATCTCGGCGGCTTGTTCAGCGATCCTCATTCTCCGGGTATTGCTTTTCTCCTCAAGCTCCGAAACATCCTCCTTGACCGCGACCAGCCGTCTCGCGAAGTCGATACGGGTGAGTGGGCCGCACAGCCGATGCCTGCCTCGTGTGCAAAAATGGACTGCGTTCAGATCGTACGTGGGGAGTGCGTTGGTGTGTGTACACGCTAGATCGCATCACCTCCCCCCGGACTGCCGCCACCGAGCTCGGAGTACGGTCGCACCTGCAGTGCGTCGATACGGAGGACGTTGCTCTCCGGGTGCGCGATCACTCGCACCACGAAGTTGCCGTCGGTGAAGTACGAGGGGGTCCATGAGGTGCCCCACAGAGAACCTTGACCGCCTATGGTGTACACCTTGTCGTCTGCGGTGAGTATCGGGGTATGTATGCCCGTGGTGTAGCTCAGGCCGCCATCCCATGACAGCATGACCTCGACCGTGCCGCCCGACGCGTTTCCCGAGGCCTCGAGCCTGAGTGCGACTCCGGTTACCGTGCTGCCTCCCGGTACGTTGAAGCCGAACGTACTGTAGGTCTGCCGAGCGCCTTCGGTGCTCGAGGTGGCATAGCTGCCGTCGGAGCTGGTACCCTGCGAGCCATTCACCCACTCGTTCTCGTACAGTCCGGACACGTAGGGGGCGCGGAAGCCCGGTTCGTTGCCGATCTCCTCGTCGTTCCGGTCGGTTATCGCGTCTCCACTATCGCCCGCGCCACCGCTCACGGTGCTCGCGGAAGGGCCGACACCGCCTATGGGTTCGACGAGCGTGTTGGTGCCTCCGGTGATGCGCGCGCGAGCACGGAAGTGTTCCGCGGTGGTGACGGAGCCGAGCATGACCGGGGTCGTGTTGGAGACCGCGCCGAACGTGGTGTCCGTAAAGGACTCGAGGAGGAGGTCGATCGAGAGCATACTTGCGTAGTAGGAGCGGTCGATGTCCGCCACGACCAGGTAGTCTGCCGTCTCGGTGATCTCAACGTCCTCGTTGAACACGAAACCGCCGAACGCTCCCGGTGCATACGAGAAGGATCCGGCGGAGTCGAGCGCGATGTCCCCCGCACTGAGCTCGCGGTCACCGTCAATGTCGCGGTAAAGGCGGATGTTCGTGACGTTGGAGGCGTCGATCTTGTGCGCTGTGGTGTTGGTGAAAGTGAGCGTGGTCGCTGTCGCTGTTTCTCCGGTCGGAGTGAGCGAGAACGCGAAGATGGGGATGTCGGTGCTGTTCAAGAAGAGGAACGCGTTCTGGACCTGACCTCCACTGTGGTCCGCAAGGGTGAGAGCACCGGTGATGCGCAAGGTCATCTCGTCGTACGCACTCGGAGCATCGCTCGTATCGCCGGTGGTGTGGAGCGCGAATCGCGAAGTGGTGGTCGAAATGGAAAGGAAGGAGCCGGCTTCAACACCCGCGATGACGAGCGAGTCGCCTCGGGCGAAGTTCTGGGTGACGTCGATGACGAGCACGGTGTCGTTGTTCTCATAAGAAACGGTCGGGGCGACCTTTCCTGATGCGGTGCCGGTGAAAGAGAGAGTCGCGCCGGTGTCGAACCGGAAGTTCGTGGTGGTGGAGGCGATGCTGATGCGGATGTCGTTCACCGCAGTCGCCGTGGGTGAGGTGAGCGGCTCAATGAACGTGATGGTCTCGAGCGTGCTGGTGGATTGACCGGCGTAGAACTGCTGGTCGGAATCAGATGACAGAAAGGGAACATCGATGAGCCAATTGATGTTCCCCTCCGAATCGTAACAACCGCTCACATTCGCCCTGCAGACAACGGTTCGGTCGTTCACATTGTATGAGTCTTGCACGTCTAGATTTGCGAGCGTGCGGGTACCTTGCGGATCGAGGTACCAGTAGGTGCCCGGTATGGTGGAGCGAAGCGCGAGCCGTGAAGTGCTCGCAAGTCCGGTAAAGTACCAATCGTTGGTGATCGTGGTCTTGGAACCGGCCTCGAAGGTGGTGGTCGCGGTGGTGGTCGCGACCTTGGTGAGGTTGTAGAAGGTGGTGCTTCCGGTGAGGGTCTGGTCGGCGCCCGTAAGGTATACGGTGCTGTGGTTCGGGGTGAGGGTGCCGAGGTTGGTGAGGTTGCCGGTGATCGAAAGTTGGGTGGTCGATGCTTCTTCCGTGCCGAGTGCAAGTGTTGCGCTCGGTGCGATACCGAGTGCGGAAGTGGAGGCGTTTCCCGAAAGTACGGCCCCTGTGCCGGAAATAATGAGGTTGTTCCAACCGCTTTCACCGATCATGGTTCCGGAGAGGGTCCGCGTCGAGTCACCGTCGAATGTGGTGGTGCCGAGATGGGTAACGGTACCGTCGTTGGTGTAGTCGGTCCTGATCGTTGCCTCTTGCGAGATGGTGACATGGGTGGTCGAAGAGACGGTGAACGCGAAACTCTGAGTGGAGCTACCGAGAAGGGGGGTGAGAAGGAGTAGGGCAACGAGCGAGCAGATGCACGTTCGGTACAACGAAGAAAACGAATGCCGGCCAATGGTGGAAACGGTACGCGTGGCGGTCTCGACGCATCGGGCGGTGTTGGTCTGTGGGCGTTGTTGCATGCAAGTGGAATGCCACACACTGAAGTGCGTGGTGTGTGTGCTCTACAACAGTATATCATCCGCATACGAGCATAGGGTATCGGTCCAACGGTGACATGTGGATACATCTCGTTCGAGCTCCGATACCGAGCATACCTCGACGAACTTCCGGACGTTTGCACGATCTTGCTCTCGCGCGCTTCCCATCACTCGCCGGAAGGTGACAGTGCTCGGTGACCGTGCATGCCGAATCGGTGCGCCTTGAATGGTGTACCGATCGTATCCGTTCGTCCGAGAGTGCACCGATTGTGCACAGTATTCTTTTTTTGTGGTCGGGTGTATGCTGCGTGTATGGAAGAAAAAGTGGGCATCGATGAGTCGGTGCAGGGAGCGGTCTCTGCCGGGACTGTCGTACCTGCTGCGGTCGCGAGGGTGCGTGCGTGGTCCTTGGAAGTGTGGTCTCGCGTCAAGGCGATCCGTTTCTCACGCACGACGCTTTTGTACGGACTCGCGGGTGTCGCATTTGTTGCTGTTGCCGGTGCGGGAGTGGTGTGGTACCTGCGGACTTTCCAAGACCCCGCATGGTACGCGTACAGCGAAGTGTACCGTTTGGTGCCCGAGACCGTGTCGGCAAGTGCGGGCATCACCATATCACTTCCCGAAGAGGCGCCTCAGGCGACCGAGCAAGCGATCACCATCACTCCGGAGATCTCAGGTACCTTCGTCGCCTCTCATGAGGAGCGAGTACTGCGCTTTCAACCGGCCGAGCCACTCGCGGTCGGCTCATACTACACGGTCGCATTCGCGCAAGGGGACCTTGCCCTTGCGGCCGACCTCTTGGTCGTGGACGACCCGCACATCGTTTCCATTCTCCCAAGTGCGGATGCGGAAGTGCACGAAGCTACGGAAGTATCGGTCATCTTCAACCGCCCCATGGTGCCGATCTCTTCACGGGCGATCATGGATGAGGAAGCCGTGCCGGTGCGCCTCGAACCCTCCGTGCCGGGTACGTGGCAGTGGAAGAGCACGCGTCTCTTGCAGTTCACCCCCGAGGAGGACCTGGTGCGCGGTACGACATACACCGTTACCGTGAACGAGGGGTTCCGCTCGCTCGACGGGGTTGCGGTGCCCGGCTTCTCGCATTCTTTCACCACGCGCACCCTGAAGCATGAAGCGCCACCCTCCACGGTGCGTTTTGATTCGCCGCTTGAGATCGTGTTCAACCAGGAGGTGGACCTGTCACGCACCGCAGCGGAGGTGAAGCTGTTTCGGAACGGAGAGGAAGTGGAGCCGATCGTGTCGTACGCAAGTGTGGAAGAGGAGGGAAAGGGACTGTTCGGTCTCACACTTTTCAGTCGGGGTGGCAAGGTGGACAAGACGCGCCTGTGGGTGCGCCCCAAAGAGGACATGCATGGACGAGAAGGGTTCTGGGATTTCGGGCAAACGTACGACCTTTCCATCCCGAACCAGTATCCGGCCGAAGGCGACATCGTGAACGAAGAGGGCATCACCTGGAACTATGCGATACCCGAGGTACTTTCTTCGCTCGCCGCCGTTTCGAAACGTTCCGATCATGTGGAGCCCATGTTCTTCGATCCCGAGGGTGAGCTGGTGGCCACATTCTTTGAGCCCATCGACCTTGCGCGTACGAAACTTTTGCTCGAAGGTGTGCGTCATGTCGCCTATGGTACGGAATGCAGAACGACCGAAGAGGGGAGGTCGATCATGGACCCTGAAAGCGGCACGTGCGTGACGCAAGAGAACAAGAAGGAGCTTCGGATCACGGTTGACCCTTCCGCCTATCCGCGTGGAAAAGAGACGACCATCACCTTTGAGCGCGTGGTGAGCGAGGAGGGTCTTGAGCTTGCGCGTGATCCGATCGTGGGTACGGTGCGTACGGTACCGGACCTCGTTATCTACAAAACGGTGCCCGAAACGAGCAGTACCACCGCAGCACTCAATCGCTTTACGATATGCTCCAACACTCCGCTTGCGCGCCCCGAGTCGATGCGCGACATGTTCCGCACCGAGGGGTATGTCGTGTATCCCGATCGACCGTGGCGCCCGTCCTATCGTGTCTCATGGCACCAAGATAGCTGCAACATCGGTGAATTCGAAACAAGTGTCGAGTATGGTCTTCACCCTGAGCGCGGTTATGAGTTTGCGCTTTCGATCACCGATGCGTTCGGTGCGCGGTATTCAGGAGATGTGCGCTTCACCACGAGAGCGGTGCCGAGCATATACACGCGTTTTCACAACATGCAGAAGTGGTACAACGTGACCGTGCCCGGCAAGACCCGACTCACCTACGCGGTCGAAAATCTGCCCGCGGTTGCCGTACAGGTGTGCAAGGTTTCACCGGAGACGATGTTGCGCGTGCTCGATGGCCTCGCTCTGGGCAACAAGTTTCCCGATGCCACGCTGTGCGAGTCCTCCCGTTTGGTCCCGATCGACCTGCCGGATACATACTGGGTCAACAACTATTTCCACTTCGATATCAAGGATCACGTTGAGGACGTACGTGGGCACTACATCCTCACCTTCACGCACGCGAATTTCCGAGACGAGCGGGGTGTCCAGCGGTACGACCACACGCTCCTTTCCGTTTCCAACCTCACTGTGGGAGAAAAAAGCGCACAACGCAACTCATGGGGTGAGACCAGTGCGCGCATCTCCGAAAGCACCGCGCGCGATCTCTACTGGGTGCTCGGTGCGAACACGCTCGATCCCATCTTTGGAGCACAGGTCACTTCGTATGTGGCGGGAATCGAAGAAGAGGAGAACACGCGTGGGGTGCTCACTCGGCATGCACAGGGCACGACCGACAGCGATGGTGTCGCGCGTTTGCAAGCGGTTAAGAACACCCGCGGGGCGGTTGTCAGGTTCGGAGGTGACACTGCCGTCGTGTCCGCACGCACTGACACGCTCATGCGAGCGTGGGGGTCGAGTGGAGAGTTGCGCACGTACCTCTATACCGACCGTCCGATCTATCGACCGGGAGACAGCGTGCATGTGCGCGGTATCGACCGAGTCGGTTCCGATCAGAAATGGCAGGTGACCGAAGGGTACACGACCACGCTCAAGGTCATCGATAGCAGAGGTGAGGCCATACACACCGAGCCGCTCACCGTGTCGCGCTACGGTACGTTCGACACCACCGTTACACTTCCCGCGGACGCTTCGCTCGGCGGGTATTCAATCCAAACGTCCGACAACGGGTACGGGTGGTTCGAAGTCGAGGAGTATGCTCCCGCGCCATTCAAGGCGGAGGTGACTCCGGTCGAGGCGGAGTACGTTGCGGGAGACAAGGCCATCTTCGACCTTTCCGCACGCTACTACTTTGACATGCCGGTCGCGGATGCCTCGGTCGAGTACACCGTACTCGCTCAAGACTACCACTTCGATCGGTATGTCGATGAGTACTTCAGTTTCGGCAAGGGTTGGTACTCATGCTATTGGTGCGGGTACGGTGACTCGTTCATTACCCGAGGTACGGTCACTTTGGATGCGGAAGGTGCGGGGCGTGTGGAGGTACCGCTCGATTTCGCGATGCAGTTCGAGAACCCTGACAAGGAAGGCAGTAAGGTCTATACACTCATCGCTCGCGTGACCGATCGAAGTGGCAAGCAGATCGCGGCACAGAATTCGGTGATCGTACATCGTGGCGAGTACTACCTGGGAGCCAAGGTGGAGCCGTATGTGCTGGGTGCGGGGCAGGACGCCAAGATCCGTGTAAAGAGCGTTGACACCCAAGGCAAGCCGGTATCGCTCGACGGTGTTTCCCTTACCGTGTTTCGCTCCACGTGGGAGTCCTTCAAGCGGCGAGAAGTGGATGGTGGATACTACTGGCACTCCGAAGAAGTGCGCACGCCGGTCTTTACCGAGCGGGTGCGTACCGACAAAGACGGCAACGCATCCGTCACTCGCTCATTAACGGAGCCCGGTTCCTATGTGGTCACGGTCGAGCGCGTCGACAGTAAAAAGAATCCGATCCAAGCCGAAACGAGTTTCTATGTGTGGGGCGAGGGTGATGTGTCCGTGCGACCGATGAACAACGAGTCGCTCACGGTGGTCGCCGACCGTCCTTCGTACCGTTCGGGGGAGGAAGCGACCATTCTTGCGGAGTCGCCGTTTTCTCGCGGTCGCGCACTGGTCACGGTCGAGCGAGGTGATATCTACCAGCACTGGAGCGTGCCGGTTTCGGGTGGTTTTGTGCGACAGACCATTCCGCTTGTTCCCTCGTACACACCCACCGTACACGCATCGGTCCTTTTGGTGGGTCCGGGCCCCGAGGTAAAGTATGGCAGCATACCTTTGCAGGTGAACACCGACGAATACACCCTTGGGGTCGAAGCGACTCCCGACAAACGCGCCTACCTGCCCGGCGAGGATGTGGTGCTTACCGTTCGCACCAAAGACGCGAAGGGTGCGCCCGTCTCGGCGGAGGTGTCTCTTGCGGTCGTTGATCTTTCCGTTCTTGCACTTGTGGGAAATCCGAAAAAAGACCCGGTCGGTTTCTTCTATGGCGGAGTGCCACTCGGTATATCGACCGCACACAGCGCAAAGAACATGCTTGTCGAGATGGACATACCGGCGGGCACCAAAGGTGGTGGCGGTGGCGAGGACCTCGAGCGTCGTAAGCGGGGTGAGTTCAAAGACACGGCCCACTGGAGTGCGCGGGTGGTCACGAATGAAGCGGGTGAGGCGACCGTGCGCTTCACGCTGCCCGACAATCTCACCACCTGGCAGGTCGAGTCGCTCGGGGTCACTCCGGATACGCGTCTCGGGGTGCACTACACCGAGTTCACCAGCAAAAAGCGCCTTATGGCCATACCGATACGTCCGCGCTTCGTGGTGCCCGGCGATACGCTTTCGCTCGGGATGCAGATCATGAACAACACCGATGAGTCGGTAACGGTACGAGCGCGCATCACCTCGAACACGCTTACCGTGCGAGACGCCGAAGAGCGTACCGTGCGTGTGCCGGCCGGTGGTCAAGAGATCGCTTACTTCGACACAGAGGCACCGGTCGACTATGATCAGGGTTCGCATACGGTCACGTTCCATGCGGTTTCGGATGGTACCGAGGATGTGGTGGAAGGGGTGATACCGATTCGCTCCACGGGTGCCTACGAGGTGACCGCGACCGCGGGGATGACGAGCGGCACGTCGGTGACCGAGTCGGTGTACGTGCCGAGTTACGCACTTGCAGGCAGAGGTGAGCTCACTGTGCAAGCGCAGGCCACGCTCGTGGGCTCGCTCCTCTCCGTGGTGAAGCACATGGCCGAGTACCCGTACGGATGCAGCGAGCAGATCGCAAGTCGACTCGCTTCGCTTTCGACGATCACGCATGTCGGCGCACTTTTCGGCAAAGACGCAATGCAGATGGCGGATACGGTCGTGTTCGGCACCACGACCTACTCGCTCGATGAGGCGGTGCGTGCGGGGCTGCGTGAGCTTCTGGGGAGGCAGCGGTACGACGGAGGCTTCTCGTTCTATGTGGGCACCGACGCGAGTGTGCACCTCACGGTCGAGGTGCTCTCCGCGCTTACGGTCGTGCGTGACGCCGGCTACGAGGTGCCCGATCAAGTGTTTGCTCGAGGTGCGGCGTATGTGGTGCGTGAGATCACCGAGGAAGGATGGACGCTTGATGACCCCGACACGCTCGCGCGGGTCGTATACGCGCTTTCTTCACCCTATGTGCCCGCAAAAGAGCGAGTACCATTCGTCTCTCATGTCGAAAAGCTTGCTCGAGACCCACTTGCGATGGAGCGTTTGAACACGCTCGCACTCGGGTATCTCACACTTGCGACAGGTAAGGCACCGTACCGGAAAGAGATCGCCGATCTGTTCTTCAAGACGCTTGAGAACCGCTTGGTCATTGACGCGCGCGGAGCGTACGTGAAGGGACTGCGTGACGAGACATACAGTTGGTTCGAGAGCAATGAAAAGAACACCGCACTGTTCGTGCTTGCGGTTGCGGAGCGGGGAGGTGAACATGTCGCGCTCGAAAATACGCTCCGTTGGCTCAAGCGCGGCCTGCGAGACGAAGGTGGGTGGGGCTCGACCAATACGACCGCAAGTGTCCTCAATGCCGCGGTGCGGCTCGCACAGGTGCGTAAAGAGCATACCGCCGTGTTCGACATGGTGCTCACCAAGAACGTGACGGAGGCCGCTCGGTATTCGGTGGGGCCCGCGACCCTCATGGGTACCCTCACCCACGCCTTCCCGCTCGACATCTTCGCGCGCAATCGTATCGAGCGTGTTTCACTCCGCAAGGAAGGGGAAGCCGGTGCTGGCAGTATGTACTACGAGATGCAGCTACGGTACATGCTGCCTCCCGACCTGTTGCCGCCACGTGACGAGGGCTTTACTGTGGAGCGTGCGCTCTATGCACGCAATGGCGAGGTGGTGCGCAAAGCGAACGTGGGTGAATTGGTGACGGGAAAGGTGACTGTCACGGTGCCGCGCGTGTCCCGTGCGGTGTCGCTCGAGAGCTTTGTACCCGCCGGCTTTGAGATCGTGAATGTGCGTTATGCGACCGAAGAGGGAAGAGATCTTGCGTTCGACGAGGACGGCAAACCCATACGGAAGCCCGACGAGCCGTGGTGGGCGTACATGGAGCCCAGGAGCGGACCGCGCGCGTTTCCAGTCACGTACGAAGAGCTTCACGACGATCGCGCATTCGTCTTTGCTGAGGAGGTGCGCCCTGGTATCTATGTCTACGAGTACACGCTCCGTGCACTGGTACCCGGCATCTACCGACACAAGCCCGCGACCGTGAGCGAGATGTACACGCCGGAGGTCTTTGGCCGGAGCGATGCGGGTACGTTCGAGATAGTCGAGCCGTAGTGGAATGGCTTCGGTCTTCGTCACGATTGACACCGTGCGTGCCGGAGTCGACCCGTCTTTCGGATGTCTTGTGGTCACTATCACCCCGGTGGACGATCGGGCGGTTTTCCGACACTTGACATTTCTGAAACATGCGCTATATTGTTGAGTGGTTGCACGCATATCGCGTGCTTTTGCGTGGAGAGGTCCACAATGAAGAGCTTATCTTTTGCACTCGCCCTCTTGAGCGCAACCGCCGCTTCGGCGGAGGTGACAAAGGGGTCGTACGACGCGGAGACGTTCTGGGTCAACGCCGTCCAAGAGGATGGATGTATTCGGACGAGCACCTACGTGGTGCTGACGTTCGACAGGACCAAAAAGTCCTCAGTTCCCCCATCCCTCCTCGTTTCGCGGTACGTGGATGATACCTGCACGGGAGAGTATCTCCTCTCCGCGTACGGGATCCTGGAGAATCCTTGGACGACGCAGGGCGCAGGTGTATCCGTAACGGATATGGTCCAAGTCGAGGGAATGATGAGTGGTGACGCCACATACAGCATGGAAGTCCATGTAGATCTCACATGGACCGGCGCTTCCAACAAGGAACGGTGGTGGTCAAACTCCGGATACGAAGGTGCCTGCTTCGTGAGCACCTCGACCTATGACCAGACCTCGTGGGTTGCCGACGTTTCGGGCACGGTGGACGGGTTGTCTGTCGACTCTTTCCACGCAGGGAAGACGCTGTACAATTCCTCATGGAGTGAGCGGCCGAAGAAGTGCTAGGCCGCAAAGGGAAAGCGGGTCGTTTGACCCGCTTTTTTGCGGTCCGCTTCCCATGCGAGTGCCGCAAAGCTCGAGGTATGTGCCCAATCTGACGGCTTCATATACAAAAGCAATTTTTACCGATTCGTGGCGTTCTTACGCAGCTTTGCGGTCAAGACGGTATTTCGCTCCGTCAGATCGCATGTCCGCTCGATCGAATCTTCGTAAGAGCCCGTACTGAGGACCGAGAATATGACATGTCCGAGCGCATTCTCTGTGAACATGAGGAGCGGAGCGGGTTTCTCGATGTTTGGACTCTTATATACGATCGGAGCGGGCGCATCACAGTACGTGGCGAGGGCGTCTACGTGCGCTCTCCAGTACTGCGCAAAAAGCGCAACGGTCTCGTTCGGCCTGAGGTGGTAGGGTTTATTTGCCAACAGGTACCATGGTAATGCGGTATCGCACTCATCTATCAAAACTTCGTCACATACGGCATCCCGCGCAGATCTTGGGTTGCTGTTCATTGTAAGGGTATTGCGCATGAAAACGTATTCGCTTTGGAACGCGTTCTTGAGTCCGGATGTGATGGAGTCTGCAATTTCGGAGCGTTGCAGTACTTCCGCCAATGCTTCGGATGTTTGCGCGTCCACACCTCCGGCGTCAAGCCACTTTTCGATCGTGTCGTACACCACATTGTCGATCGCGGTCGCTACCAAGATACCCAAGGTCGTGGTGTTGGGGGATGCGATGTGCTTCGCGATGCGCAAGGTACCTCGATCGCACGTGCGGTGGAGGTCGCATCATTCGCCAGTTTCGCCACGTGCGCACGAAGGAGGGAGAGGTACGTCATGTCTCGCAGTGCCCCCAGTGGACTCAAGGTGGTGTCTGCGGAAAAGGTTGCGGGATCGCTGCTTCCGGGGTCCTGATAGTACGGCGCATCGGCGATCGCTTCGAAAAATTCGAACGCTCGGGTGTTCGTTTCGAGCAAGGTGCGCACTTGCTCCATGTCGGGATCTTGCACCAGTTCCCGAAGCGGTTCACCATGAAGGCCTGTACGATCCACCTCCGCGTTGAGTTCCTCCATGAACCTCCAGCCATTCTGCTCGATCGGCACGTTGTGTACGGCCGGAACGAGGTCGCTGTCGTCGATGGGTGGAATGTCAGATGTTATGACACCGAGCAGATAGGGAAGACAATACAGAAATGCGATGGAGACGATACCGATACCGATACCATTCCGTACAAACTTTCCGGTCCGCATACCGAGTCGCTTGTTCGTGTGCTCCTCGGGCACTTGGCCGCCCGCGGGCGCGCTCTTTTCGAGGACAGAGTTTTCGATGGCAACAAGAGGGGTGTCTTGCGGAAGCATAGGTTTTGAATTGGTTTGTACACAGTTCAGTGTATCACCGCTCATTGTAAGTTGTACATGGGGTGTGAATTGCGGGTCGCCATCGCACGCGTTTCGGTTGATAACACAGTAGGTCACGAAACCATCGCATTGTAGAATATCCGGTATTTCCAACCCATTTAAGCCCCCGCATCTTTCCGGATCGTCCGCAAGTCATGCGAGCACTGTGGTCCATTTATTTGCGGCCGCAACTAAATGGACCACAGTGCATTCGCTCGAATGATTGTTGGTGGGTGATACTTATGCTATATTCGTGTGCGTAAGACTCGAGCAGATTGCCCTTGCTCGGGCAATAGCTCGTTTGCTCGTATGTACATTTTCAACTTCAACCAGACAATTGATGGAGGTGGCGTATGCCTTTTGGTTCCCCAAACACGCCCAGTGAGTTCGATGGAACAAATAAAGGTGATTGGTTCTTCGCAGACATGTTCGGTATGTTCCACACGTGGTGGGTGATGTTAGTGTTTATCCTTGCCATCATGTGGATACTTGAGATCCTGACCGGTATTTCGCTTTTAACGCATGTTTCGAGCATATACAACCTCATCAAGGAACGATTGGGTCCGGACTGGGCGTTTACCGTCATGTTCTTCATAACGGTAATCCCACCCTTCATACTGGTCTTCGTGCTCCGTCGAAACTTTTTCGTGATTGGAGCACGACGGCAGTTCGGGTATTTTTCTCGCTGGCCCTGAAAGCCACAAAAGTGGCAAGCACAACCGCAAGCCCCTGGTCTAACCACCCGGGGCTCTTTTCAAACCACAACATCCCTTGTAGTTGCGTGAGTTTGAATGGATGGTTCCGCGCAATTTGCATATGCACCGGTGTCCTTATCGAAGCGTATCGGTTTTTTCAAGGCACCATCGACGGTGTTTCGGTGATGTGTACGGTCACTCGTTCTTCTTCCGCATCGCTCTGTGCGGCGAGTGTGTATGTGCCAGGTCCCTTAGGGTACCACCCGCCGCGTTCTAAAGAGAGTGGCGAGCCGTTCAGGGTCCACGCCGCCTCTTTTGAAGTCGAAAGCGGTATGCGCATGCCGGATGTGTAGAGGAATGTGTCGCCGTCGTGCGGGGAGCGAATGAGCGTGTCTTCCAAAAGCAACATGCGCGCGGTCTCGACGTTGTCATCCGCAAGGCCGTACGAGTATCCCCGTTCGCTCTCGACCTGCACGATCGGGCCCATATCTATCGGTGTCGCACGGTAGTAGGGTGTGGTGTAAAGAAGCTCCATGACCTCGCGCCAGAGCGTGCCCGCACCCACCGCACCGGAGACCCCGTGCATGGGGGTGTTCTTCGCGTTGCCGACCCACACCCCCACCGCGTAGTCGCCGGTGTAGCCCACGGTCCAGCTGTCGTGATAGTTGCGTGAGGTGCCCGTTTTTACGCCGTACCCTCCGTGCGAAAGTTCCAGGTTGCCACGCACCCCGAACTGTTCGACACCCGCGGTGCGGTCGGAAAGGATCGTGTGTACGAGCGCCACATACTCGGGGGGCGCCACGTTGTGCGTCTCGGTGACGATCGAGCGGGGAGGAACGAAATGGAACGCTGTGCCCGATGCGGTGGTGCCCGCAATAAGCGGAACGAGCGTACCTTTGTTCGCAAAGAGGGTGAAAGCGTGGGTGAGGGTAAGAAGGTCGAGTTCCAGGCCGCCGAGCGCAATGCCATACCCGTAGGAGTCCCACTCTTGCGCCGGCTTCAAGCCGAGTGCGGTGCCCAAGAACGCGTAGGTTTCCGAGGGGGTGTTGAATCGTTCCACTTCGACCGCAGGTATGTTCAAACTGTTTCCGAGCGCCTCTTCCAGGGTCACGGTACCTCGAAAGGTGCCGTCGTAGTTCTTGGGGTAGAGCGCATAGCCGGTCCCGATGTCGAACTTGAGCTCGCGGTCCTCCACGAGCGAGTATGGGCGCAGTCCGTTCATGAAGCCCTGGAGAAACAGGAAGGGTTTGATCGTACTGCCGACCGGTCGTGTCGCGAGTGCCATGTTGATGCGCATGCCGTCGCGGTCGCTCCCGGGCGCGGGGGAGCCCACCAGTGCGAGCACTTCTCCTTCGGTCGACACGACCGCTATCGCACCGTGCGTTCCACCGTACGCTTCGGTACGTTCAAGGTGTCGAGCGAGGAGTGTGCGCAAGCGCTCGGTGAGGTCGGTATCAAGCGAGGTGCTGCAGTCGGGGCAGTCTCGCAATAGGTCGTTGAGCTCCATGCGCAAAGGAGGGGTGTGGGTACCGCGATGTGGCAGAGGGTCTGCTGTACCGAGCGTCTGTGCAAGCAAGGTGGCCCGGGCGAAGTTGCTTTCGGAGAGCGGGCGCGCCGAGTTCGGGCGGGAGAAGGCGGCGAGCAGTTGGAGCGTCTCGCTTTCGGTCAGTCGGTCGACCTCTTTGTCGAAGTACGCATGGGCGGCCGCCGGTACTCCTTGGATGTTGCCGCCGAGCGGCACCGTGTTCAGGTACATGGTCAGTATCTCATCTTTGCTGTGTCGGTACTCGAGTACGAACGCAAGGACCGTTTCGCGCAGTTTGTTCCGGAGGGTGCGCTCGCCGCTCGTGTCGAGGAGTATACGGGCGAGCTGTTGACTTACGGTGCTCGCGCCACCGCTCGGTACGCCACGCAGATGGTCGAACAATGCGCGTGCGATACGATGGGGGTTCACTCCGGGGTGGTAAGGGAACCATCGATCCTCTTTGTCGAGCACGAGCGCTTTGAGCGGTTCCGGATATGTGGTCCGAAAGAGCGCGAGCTGCTCGCGTGCGTTCTCTCCGACGCGGACAAGCGTACCGGTTCGGTCGTAGACGACAGGTGATGCGAGCGACCGGTATGTTTCCATGGCGCGAGCGTTGGCGATGTGTGCATACCCATGCGCGGCAAGTGCCGACACTCCGAGTGTGAGCGCGAGAATGGCATTTTTTCTTAGGTGGGGCATGTCGTTTTTCAGTATAGCTCGCGATCGCGCAAGCGTACATACACGTATACTTGCAGGAAAGGTCATTTCAGGAGTACGATGTGTGTATGTGTGGCGCATGCGCCACAGCTCGCGTGCGCGTACGTCGTGTGTACGAGATGAATTTATCAGCCAATGTAATATTCTATGGTGTATCAACATAACCTATCACTCCGTCTTTTTGTCACCGCGTTGCTCCTCACCCTTTCTTGGTGCGGAATCGCGTCCGCTGAAACGCGACCGGGGGATGCGGGTGAGAACGTTCGCGTCGTTGTGAGCTTTCGTACCCCGATCGGCGGGGAAGAGCGTGCGGCCGCCCTTGGTGTGGGGGGTGTCATTCGGCACCATCTTGCGAGTGTGAACGCACTTGCGCTCACATTGCCCGCGCGTGCGGTCGAGGTGCTCAAACGCCATCCGCGGGTGCAGCTGGTCGAGCCCGATGTGCGTGTGTGGGCGCTTGAAGAGCCGAACTACGCCGCCGAGCTTTCTCACACATGGGGAGTCGAGCGTATCGGTGCCGGCACTGCGCATACGCAAGGGTACACGGGCGCGGGGGTGAAGGTCGCGGTAGTCGATACCGGTATCGACTACACCCACCCGCAGCTCGCACCGCTCTATAAAGGTGGATACGATTTCGTGAACAATGATAGCGATCCGAAGGATGATCATGGCCATGGCACGCATGTGGCCGGCACCATCGCCGCACTGCGTGACGGTGCGGGAGTGGTCGGTGCCGCACCATCGATCGAGCTCTATGCGCTTAAAGTGCTCGCCGCCGATGGAAGCGGGTACATGAGCGACATCATTGCCGCCATGGAGTGGGCGACCGCGCATGGGATGGCGGTCACCAACAGTAGTTTGGGTACCAGTGCCGATCCGGGTTCCGCCTTTCGTGCAGCGTACGATGCGGCAGCGGCAGCCGGGGTGACGAACGTAGCCGCCGCCGGCAATAGCTACACTCGATGTACGTCGTACTTTGTGGACAATGTGAACTATCCCGCACGGTACGAGTCCGTGCTCGCGGTCGGTGCGGTCGATCTGAACGATGCGCGCGCCTGTTTCTCGAGTACCGGTGGCACGGTCGAGTTTGCCGCACCCGGCGTCTCGATCGTGAGTACCGTCACCGGCGGAGGGGAGGGAGCGATGAGCGGCACCTCCATGGCCTCACCGCATGTGGCTGGAGCCGCCGCTCTTCTGCGTGGCGCGGGTGCGAGTGCGGCACAGACTCGCGAGCTCCTTCGCTCGACCGCGCGCGACCTGGGGACCAAAGGGCGCGATGTGCAGTATGGCTACGGCTTGGTGCAGGTGCCCGCAGCGCTTTCCGCATTCCTTGGCGCCCCTGAGGAGCCGGTCGTGCAAAGCATGAACGTCCACTCGATCAGCTACTCGCTCGACCGCTTGCGCCGCGACCTCACGGTCACCGTTTCGGTCAAGGCGAATGGTGTCGGTCTTTCGGGTGTTTCCGTTCGCGGCACACTCGAAAATGGGACCAGGGGCCTCAGTTGGACGCTTTCCGGCACCACCGACTCGTCGGGTCAGTACCGTGCCACATTGCGGCGTGCGCCGAGCGGTACCTACACGACCTCCTTGTCCGCACTGGCGAGGGATGGGTACGTATGGGACGGCACCACTCCATCGAACACGTTCACCAAATAAACACTGCCAAAAACACCCGCGCAAGCGGGTGTTTTTTTGTCACCACTCTCGAGGGCGAAGTCGCGCCTCTCGAATTGATGTGTGTGGAGCAAAAGTGCTTGACTGTATAGCAAAACAATGCTATAATATAACAATCTGGCTGTTATTTCCGTGTTCTGATACACGTTTCTCCGCTCTGATAAGGTGGAATTAACCGGGTTTTGACAACCTTGTGCAAGCGCATGCGTGCGCGTATTGTGCGAACCGTATGACGAAAGAATTCAAAAAGATCACCATACTCATACCATGCCGCAATGAGGCGGAAGGTATCGTGCGTGTCCTCCGTGCACTTCCGCATGAACGTGCTCGACGCGTCGGGTTCCTTCTCGATCCGGTGGTGATCGACAACAACTCGACCGACCACACCGCAGCGATCGCTCGTGCCCTGGGTGCTCGTGTTCTCCGCGAAGTGGAACCCGGAAAGGGTCATGCTATGCGATGCGGTTTCGGGAATATTCCGGAAGATGCCGATTACGTTGTTATGATCGATGGTGACGGCACGTACGATGCCGGTGAGATCATGCGTCTGGTGGAGCCGCTCGAATGTGGTTTTGCTGATGTGATCATCGGTTCTCGACTGGCGGGAAAGATAGAGCATGACGCGATGTCGCTTTTGAACCGCCTCGGGAACTGGTCCTTTTCCTTTTTGGTGCGCACGGTCTACCGTGCAAATGTGACCGACGTGTTAACCGGATACTATGCGTGGAGCAGGGAAGCGATATTGGACCTTCGTCCGCACATCACCGTGCGGGATTTCGGTATCGAGATGGACATGGTCACGAAAATGGCACGACTTGGCAAAAGGGTCTACTGCGTGCCGATCCGGTACGCGGCAAGGTCGGGAGATTCGCACCTGCGACCATTTGCGGACGGTGTGCGCATACTGCGTGTCTTTCTGCGTAACATCACCTGGCGCCCCGCTCGAGAGTTCGGGGAGACAAGAACGGACGATCGTTTGATGGTCGCTCGCTGAATGGCATATGCATATCGTTTATGTGACACAGTATTATCCGCCACATGCGGGCGGTCTCGAGCAGGTTGCGATACGGCAGGCGCGTGCCGCACACACGGCGGGCCACGAGGTCACGGTGGTCACTTGTGCGCCGGATCCGAGCCGTGTGGGGGTGTTGGATGAAGGTGGGGTCACGGTGCATCGAGTGTCGTCAGTGAACACGCTTGATACGCGTTTCGGACTGCCGTTCTCTTTTGTAGGCATATCCATGCTGCGCACGCTCGTGAGGGCGGTACGTGGTGCGGACCTCGTGCACCTGCATGACGTATTCTACATGCCGTCCTGGTTCGCATACCTGGTCGCTCGGTACTATCACAAGGACCTGGTGTTGACCCAGCACGTCGCACTCGTTGCTCACCCGTCACGAATCGTTCGCGCGGTCCAGCGGGTGGTTTATCGTACATGGGGTGATGCCATCTTTCGATACGCGAGAACGATCGTGGTGTACAACAAGATCGTCCTCGATTTTCTGATCGGACGCGGAGTACCTGCGCATATAGTGCACGAGGTACGCAATGGTGTTTCGGTGCGAGCGTTCACGCCTGCGACCGAAGCGGAGCGACATGAGGCACGAAGAGCGCTCGGCCTTCCGGAGGACAGAGTGCTCGTGCTTTTCGTCGGACGTATGGTTCCCAAGAAGGGGTATCGTGAGCTCTTCGAAGCGCGCGACCCCGCGTACGACCTGGTGTTCGTGGGACCCGGTTCCGTTCCCGATTCGTGGCGGGCGGAGCCGAACGTCCACGTGCTTGGTGAAATACCTCATGAAAAACTGATACCGTTGTACCGCGCAGCCGACGTGTTTTGTGCGCCTTCCAAGGGGGAGCTTTTCACGCTGGTCATGCAAGAGGCGTGCGCGAGCGGACTCCCGATCGTCACTACGAACGAGTTAGAATACGCCGGCGAGCTCGACGTGTCACAGGTTGCTTTGGTGGAGCAAACATCGGAAGCTATCAAACGCGCGCTCGTTCGTTTGTCACACGACCCCGATCTGCGGGCGCGGATGGGTGCGTATGCTCGAACGCTCGCGGAGGAGCGGTTCGATTGGGATAAGAACGCTCGCGCGGTGCTCGACCTGTATGCGCGTCTCCGTACGACGCGGGTACAGGTGACCACGAGTTGGGACGACGGCCACGTGCTCGATGTGCGCCTGAGCGAGCTGTTGGAGAAGCACGCTATGACCGGCACGTTCTACGTGTCTCCGGACAATGTGGAGTTTCCGCCGGAAGAACGTTTGAGCGAAGATGCGATACGTCATCTTGCGGAGAAGCATGAGATCGGTGCGCACACGCTTACGCATCGACACCTCACACGACTGTCGGACGAAGAGGCGCGTACGGAAATTCATGAGAGCAAACGTGTGCTCGAGCGTACGATCGGTATTCCCGTAGTCTCGTTCTGTTATCCGGCAGGCAGGTATGCGAAGAGGCATGCGACCATGGTGCGTGAAGCGGGTTATCGGTTCGCGCGCACCGTCAAGCGTTTCATGTTTCGTGCGCATGATCCATTCGAAGCGCCCACCACCATACATACATACGACCATTGGTCCGACGTGTGGGGCGTCGTGAAGCTCTCGCGGGGGAACCCGATCACGTTCTTTTCACTGTATCGTCGATGGGACCTGCAGGCCATGCGGCTCTTCGATCGCGCGCTTGTGCGTGGCGGCGTGTTCCACCTGTGGGGACACAGTTGGGAACTTGCGGAAAACAACGGTTGGGAGCGACTGGAAAGCGTACTACAATACATACATGGTCGTTCCGGGGTTGCGTACCTTCGGAATTGCGATATCGTATGATCCGCACACTGCTTGTCGTTGCGCCGTATTATCCGCCACATGCGGGCGGGTTGGAACGGTATGCGGAGGAAGTTGCGGCACGTATTGCGGTGAAAGGTGAGTATCGAGTGATCGTTCTGACCACGAGCGAAGACGGTGGTGAGCATACGGAAACGCTTCGTGGCGTCACGGTGCGTAGGATCCCGTACGCCTTCAAGATATCCAATACGCCGTTCTCGTTCCGATGGTTTGTTTCGTTGTTCCGCATTCTCCGTGAAATAGCACCCGATCTCATACATATACATACCCCCGTTCCGGGTCTGGGCGACCTCGTTGCGTTGATCGCCGACATGAAGATCCCGCTCGTTGTGACTTACCATGCGCAAAGTATGCGCAAGGGGGTGTGGTATTTGGACGTACCGGTCTGGCTCTATGAGCACACGCTCATGCGTGTGCTCCTGTGGCTTGCAGATGAAGTGGTGTGTTCATCGAATGCGGTCCGCAAGGAGTTCCTTCCTTTCGTGCTGCACAAGAGTTCGGTGGTCACTCCTGCGGTTGATGGTGATTTGTTCTCTCCCGATACGGATGTGCACACCGATCGCGATACGCTGACGCTTCTTGCGGTGAACGGTCTTAGGCGGGGTGAGGAACACAAGGGAGTGCGTCGGCTGATTGATATGCTTCCGGCGCTTTTGCAAACACACCCGAAGGTGCGTTTGGTCATCGTGGGCGATGGTAGTGAGCGGGTCGGATTCGAAGCGCTTGCGAACGAGCGCGGTGTCACGTCAGCGATCTCGTTCGTCGGTGCGCAGGACCCCGTTGGTATGGTCGCTTGGTACCGGCGTGCCGACATATTCCTGCTTCCGACCACGAACGACAGTTTTCCCACGGTGATACTCGAAGCGATGGCGTGCGGCGTACCGGTCGTATCGACCACGGTAGGGGATATACGCGATATGATCGAGGAGGGTGAGAGCGGTTACGCGGTCGATCCATGGGATCCTTACGCATTCCTTGATCGGGTGCGGACACTCTGCGACGACCCCGCACTTCGTCGGCGTATGGGTGCACGGGGGAGGGAGCTTGTCGTTGCACAACATTCCTGGGAACGAGTTGCGGATGCCTGCCATGCATGCTATGAGCGGGTAAGTGCGCGCGCCCCCACGATCGTACACTGCGCCGCGTACTATCCTCCTCATATGGGCGGAATGGAAACGGTGGTGGAACGGATGGCACAGGAATCGGCTGACCGAGGTCGGCGAGTTCGCGTGTACACGTCTCGTGCGGGAGCGGAACGTGCGCCTCGCGTCGTGCGGGGGAATGGCATGGTGCTGCGTCGTTTACCGCATATCGAACTGGCGCATACCCCCATCATGTGGTCGTTGCCGTTCCATCTGCTCTTCCTGCCACGTGGCAGTATCCTTCACGTTCATGTGGCACAAGCACTTCTTCCCGAGATCGCGCGGAGCATCGCCTTCGTGCGCGGGTTCCCCTTCATTGCCCACTTGCACCTCGATGTCGAGGCGTCGGGTCCGTTGGGAAGATTCTTGCCACACTACAAGCGCTACCTGTTGGGGCCGGTGTTGCGCACGTCCGATGCGGTGTGTGTCTTTTCCGAAGAACAGCGTGGAGTCGTGAAGGAACGTTACGGGGTCGAAAACGAACGAATACATATCGTGCCGAACGGAGTCGATCCGGTGTTCTTTGCGGAGCCGCGGATCGCCTCGCGCACCCCGCTCACCATTGTTTTCGTGGGACGGCTCGCCATACAAAAGCGTGTCGATCGCTTGATACGCGCCGCAGCGCTGGTACCCATTCCGATGAAGGTCGTCATCGTCGGTGACGGGGACTTGCGCGCGGAACTCGAGACACTTGCTCGATCGCTTTGCCCGGGGATCGTCGAGTTCGTTGGCGCACGTTCTTCAAAAGGGGTGCGCAAGTACTTGAGACAGGCCGACGTACTCGTGCTTCCTTCCGACCGCGAGGGTATGCCACTCACCATCCTCGAGGCGATGGCTGCGGGCGTTCCCGTTGTCGGCTCGGATGTGACAGGTATCCGTGAGCATGTGCGAGGAGTGGGTGTCCTTGTGTCTGAGCTCGATCCCGATCACTTTGCCGAAGCCATAGAGCGTTTGGTCGGCGATCATCAAGCATATGCGCGCGCATCACGGGCCGGTGTCGAGTATGCGCGAGAACATACCTGGGTTCGCACGGTCGACCGCATGGAGGAAGTGTATCGGTCCGCATTGCGTCATAGGAATACGACGGTATGAGAGAGTACGTGATCTCGAAAAAGGTCTTGGTGAATACGAGCGCGCTGTGGTGGGCGATCTTCGTCCTGTGCGCGGGGAACGGCTGGAATCCGTTCGGCCTTCTCTGGGTTATTGGTATCCCGTTCGTGTTGTTGCTTCCGGGTTTGCTCACACTCCTCTTGGCGCGTTCCGTTCGCGAACCGTTGCCAATGCGTCTTGCGACGGCGGTTGCGCTTTCGGTGTTCGAATTGATCGTGCTCGGGCTGCTTGCGAATGGCACGCTTCCTTCTCTCGGAGTGGAACGGCCGCTCGACACCACCTATGCGTTGTGGTTGATCTCGACGCTCTTGCTGGTGCTTTTGGTGCTTGCGTGGAGTAAGATCACCGATCTTCGGGTGGTGCTGCCGAATGTGCTCAGTTCTCGACTTCTTCAGCGTGGCACGTTCCTGCTCGTACCGGCCATGTTTTCCGGCATGGGTGCCGCAGGCGCGTTCCTGCTGGATCGGTATGATCACGCATGGCTCACGATCGCGCTGCTCGCGGGTATCGCACTCTACGTTATCGCATACATGCGCCATGCTCGATCGCTTCCTTCGCACATCGCACCCTTCGCACTTTTTTTCATTGCCATGGCACTCCTCTTCATGACCTCGTTGCGTGGAGAGTATATCACCGGACATGACATACAGCGCGAGTATTTCGTCTTCCAGCTCGCGAAGGATGCCGGCAGGTGGAGTGCGGAGGCGTATCGCGATGCGTACAACGCATGTCTTTCGATCACGGTACTGCCAACCTTGCTTTCGAATGTGTTGCATGTCCCCGACATGTACGTGTACAAGGCGCTCATGCAAGGCGTGTTCGCGACAAGTGTCGTGGGTGCGTTCTACATCGCCCGAACATTGCTCGCCGTGCCGTTTGCGTTCCTATCGACGGTGGTGCTCATGTCGTTTCCGACGTTCTTCCAGGACATGCCGTTCTTGGTGCGGCAAGAGGTGGCGTTCCTGTTCTTGGTGCCCATGATCTACTTTCTCTTCAATGATCGATACTCGCTTGATGCGCGACGAGTACTTTTCCTTTTGTTCGGCGCCGGCGTGCTGCTTGCACACTACTCGACCATGTACATGGTGCTCGCAGTGTTCCTGATGACCGCGCTTGTCACGCCGCTCGCTCATTGGGGGTGGGAGCGGATCCGGAACGCACGAATGTTCGCCGAGAGCGCACTTCACGGTTCGCACGAGGATGGGAAGTATCGGGGGGTCGTGACGCTCGGCATGGTCGCGTCGCTCATTGTGCTTACCGTCATATGGACATCGGTCATCACCGGTACCGACGGTCATGTGCGTGAGGTGGCGGGAAAAGTGTGGGCATCGGTCATTGAAGGGTTTGACGGTAACGAACATTCGGTCGATGTGTTTGCCGTGTTCTCCTTCGGACGAGTGGAAACGCTCGCAACGCTCGAAGAGTATGTGGAGCGGGTGGTGGATGAACGGCGGGCCGCCTCGCCCGATGAGTTCTACTCGGAGGAGACGTATGCCGACTTTCCATTGGTGACGGTCGAGCGGACCGAGCTCCCGGTCACTTCGCTGGGTGCGATCGGTCTTCCGTTCGGCGTATCGCTCCAACTTGCGGTGACCTTCGTCGGGCAGGTGATAGCGAAGTTGGTGCAGATCGCGATCATCGTTGGCGTGGTGTATGTGTGTCTCCGAAGGACCTGGATCCGACAGATGCGTGTTGAGTATATGGTGCTCACGATCGCATCACTTACGTTCATTGCGCTCTGTATCATCGTGCCGGAGCTTTCAAAAGAGTATGGTCTGTTCCGCGCGCTCCAGCAGTCGCTCTATGTGCTCGCACCCTTCGTGCTTGTGGGGGTCTTTGCGGCGAGTGTACAGGTGGTGAGGTGTATGCGGCTCGGACGAACGGTCGTTCCCTCTGTTACGGGTGACGCGACCGCATACTTTGCGGCAAGCGCGTTGTGCGTGGTGTTTTTCTTGTACACGACCGGCTTCATGACCCAGCTTGTGGGTGGCAACGTGCCGGCATTGCACTTGAACAATGTGGGAGACGATTACAAGCAGTATGTGACCGAACGAGCGGAATATGAGGCGATCCGGTGGCTCTTGGTTCGTCTCGAGGAGGATCGGGCGCAGACCGGCACTTACCCGCTTGTGCAGTCCGATCGATTCGGTGAAAAGAAGCTGCAGGCGTACGTGCGCTCGCGTGTGGGAGGAGATATTCATCCGGGTGTGATACATAAGGACGCATACGTGTTCGTCACCCCTGCGGTGTTGTATGGTGGTGTGGCGACGGTGCTTTACGACGGCAACGTCATCAAGTTCGCGTACCCGATGGGTTTTTTGGAAACACAGAAAACATTGGTATATGAACGTGACGGCGTGCGCATTTATCGGTAGTACGACACTCTATGAAAGTGCTCATCATAAACAGCATCGGGTACGAGGGGGGTGGTGCGGAGACCACCATCACCGTGCTCGCACGTAGGCTCAATCTTGACGGACATCAGGTGTGTGTTGTGACGAGCGACCTTGGACCCGAAAAGGCACACTTCAGTGACCGTGAGTTCCGAGCGTGCGCGGGGCGTTCGTTCGTGGGGAAGGCGATCTGTCGTTTGTGGAACGCGAGTGCGTGCCGGGTCGTTGCGCAGGTGTTGCGCGAGTTCGATCCCGATATTGTGCAAGTGCACACCACGTACGAGGTTTCGCCGGCGGTGCTTTTCGTACTGCGGAATCACCCGACGATATTGGTGGTACATGGTGCGGAGGACTACACCAAGGAGCTGTTGTTGTGGGGTTTCCCACCACGGTTCTTTGCCACAGGAGGTGATGATCCTCGGTACGAGCATTTGACACTTGAAGGGAAGGCGCATTACTGGTACCACATGGCCCTGAGTGTTCCGTTGTATCGGTACTTGCTGCGATATGTTTCGCGCGTGCTCGTGGTGAGCGAGTTCATGCGCGAGATGTTGGCGCGACAGGGTATCGAGAGTGTATGCATTCCGAACGGTGTCGCATTGCCTGAACCCGTTTCGCTCGACCCTGCAAGCAAGGTGGTGCTGTATGCGGGGCGACTTGAGAAGTTGAAAGGGGTCGATCATCTTATCGACGCGATGCCCGAGGTGCTCGCCACAGTGTCCGATGCGCGACTGGTGGTGGTGGGGACAGGGACCTACGAGGACAGTCTCCGTGAACGAGCCCACCGAAACGGACTCGCGGACCATGTTGAGTGGGTCGGACATGTGTCACAGGAGATCCTGAACAAGTACTATGCTGCGGCCGCGCTTGTCGTGGTGCCATCGGTGTGGCCGGAGCCGTTTGGAAAAGTGGGGGTGGAGGCGATGGCCGTGGGACGGCCGGTCATTGGGAGTGCTGTGGGAGGTGTTCGGGAATGGTTGTCTCACGGGGAGAGCGGCTTTCTGGTTCCACCAAAGGATGCGCATGCGCTCGCGGAGCGTATCGTGGAACTGCTCAGTGACGTGCGGTTGCGAACCACCATGGGACGGGCTGCGGAAGATCGCGCCCAACAATTTTCCATCGAGCGATTTTGCACCGCGCTCGCCGATCTGCATCGCACCTGCCTTACGAGAGGGATGAACGGTTCGCGTCGGTGATCTTTCCGAATTTCGTGAACGTACGCTCGGTAGAGTCGCACATGATGGAGAGCCAGCGCTCGAACTCGGCAGGATCGTTGTATACCGGCCCGATGGGTCCTGCGGGAGTGTTGTTGACGTCAACGATGTACACTCGCCCGTCTCGCACATCACGCAACACGTCGAGCTCGCCATAGTCGAGACCCATTTCTTCGCACATGCGAATGATTCGGTCTTGTTCATCCGGGGTGAGCGTTTGCTCGGTCGGCAGCATCTCCTCCGCTACGGTGAGATTGAAGGGATCGTCCTTTGCGTGGTACCGCTTCATGACGAGCGGTATCTCCCCGCAAAAGACACTCACTCGCATGTCCACGGGTGGCGCCCCCTCGGGTGCGGTCGGTATGTATTGTTGGTATATGTAGCCCGGCTCGGGATCGCAAGGACAGTGTACGAGCGTGCCATCATGGACCGCATTGTCTTCAGATTTGCGCACACATGTGCCGTTGTGCGTGCGAGGGTCGATTCGTGTCCGGTATCCGAAGGTGCGGAAGAACACATCGTCCACCAGTGATTTACCGATGTTCTCACACCCGCCGTTCAGTACGGGATGTCGTTCGCGAAGCGCGGCAAGTGTCTCGTCCGCATACCAGACGGTGGCATCCTTGAAGCGCATACGCAGATCGGCGGGCACGGACGGGTCGTTGGTGATGCGCCATCCGAGCTCATGAAAGACCCGGTACACAATGTGGTAGGTCCGCGGCTTGTCGGGGTAGGTGAGTATGGTGATGTTCGTTCCTCGAGTGCGGCGTGCACGTCGGTATGCCGTGCGCGAAACGAAGTGAGTCTTCAGCGGCCACACCACTTCTTCCAGGAAGCGAAGGTGTGCGGACCGTGCGAGATGTGGTATGGTCAACCGTTCCGTCAATGCACGAAAGTGGGGGTGTTCGTACGTGCGCGCCCTTCGCTGAAAAAGCAGATGGCAGGCGATCGCCGAGAGTGTCGCGGCACATAGGTAGGAGACACCGACACCGAACAGGCCCAAGAACGAAAAGATCGGGAAAAAAAGTGCGATACCTGCGGCGAAGACGACGCTGCGTGTGAGAAGCGCGCCGGTGTCCTTTGCCATGCGGAAGAGTGTTGCGTACAGCAGTGACGCCGCGACCGGTATGCCGGAAAGCGTCAGTATGGCGAGCAGCGAAGATCCTTCCGCACTGTAGGCGCCACCGAATGCGGCAAGTATGAAGGGGCCGAACAAGAGGAGTGTGACGATGGCGGGCAGCAGAAGGAGTGCGACGATGCCCCCCGCGTTCCGTAGATGTGGAGCGGTCGAACCTTCGTCAAAGGACGATTCCGCGAGCAGAGCGTTCATGACGCTCGACGGTATGGTGAAGAGAAGCCCGGCGATCAGCATTACGATGGAGTAATATGCCGCCTGTGCGGGGCCGTACAGGTTGGTGACGAGTATCGGGAGTACGGCGATCGGGATGTACCCGATAATGTCCGCAAGATAGTTGTCCCTGCTGAAGCGTTTCGTGTGTGCAATGAACTCGTGGTCGATGTGGAATGAAGGCCGATAGCCGAATGAGCGCACAAGCGCGGCCATGCTCAAGAGAAAGCCGGACGCTTGTGCGACCGCCCCCGCCAGAAAGATGCCGAACGCCCCCCACTCGATGAACGCGAACGGCAAGCACACTTTGAGCGCACTGAACGCCGTATCGATCGCAAGCGTGTACTGTGTTTTTCGGTATGCGAGAAATATCGCATCGGTGTACATGTTGAGTGCCGCAAAGACCGCAAAAAGTACAAAGAGCGTTGCGGTGAGTGGGCTGTCGGTCAAGGTGGAGAGTGCGGGTGAGAGGTGGGGGGCGAGAAGGATGTAGGCGCATGCAAGGATGCATGCGGCGATCCCCACGACCGCAAGACCCGTGGTGATGCTCTTGTTCTTGTCTCGTTCTTTTTCGAGGAAACGGATCGTGGCGGTATCGAAACCGACCAGCGAGAACGTGGCGATGAGTATGAGCGTGGAGGTGAGGGTCGCCGCGAGTCCGACCTCATGATCGACGTAGAGGCGCGCGGTGACGAGCCAGAAGAGAAAACCGAACCCGGAGGTGACGACCGCCGCAAGGAGCGGGAATATTGAGTTTTTGAACATGCTTTGCAGCATGAATCCGAGCACTTTGGCGCGCATGTGTATAGTATGCCACAGTGCGGTTGCGGGACGCTATGGACAATCCGGCTGCGGCACTGTCATTTTTTCGCGCGGCGGGTATACTTGTTGTACCGAATGTGGGTGGCGTGTATCGAATTGATACAATATATATGGTATACGGGTAGCGTCACCTTCCGGGTGTATCCATGCAGCCATCAGATCGAAACGTGCGAAGACGGGAACGTGTGGTGTTGAGAGGGGTGCGTATGCGCCGTGTTCTGCGTGGTCCGTTCGCTATTATATTCGCGATGGTGGGTGTCACGATGCTTGCGGGGCTCGCCCTGTATCTCTGGTTCGTATGGCCGCACCTTGAGCCTTCGCGCGTTGAGAAGGTGGCGACCACGGCTGCGACCTCCGCTCCATTCATTGCGCCGAAGATCGAGCCCCTTGACGAGCCGGTAGCTCCGATCGTGTCGCCGGAACGGGAAGTGCCGATCCCGACCGAAGAGGAACGTGAGCGGGAGATACGGGAACGCGACGAACCGGCCGAAAAGCCCGTACCGGTGGCACCTGCGCCGCGCGCGGCTCTGACGGGGGTAGGACTTGCGTTGGGTGAGACGCTTTCCGTTGTGAGCGAGGACGAGCTTAGGAGAAGGCTGGACGACATGGTGTCGCTCGGTGTGTCCTGGATAAGGATCGACCTGGCCTGGAGTAGTATCGAGCCGGTCAAGGGGGAGTACCGTTGGGACTCCACCGACCGTGTTGTGCGTGAAGCGCGCGCTCGGGGTATCCGTGTGCTCGGTCTCCTTACATACACTCCCGCATGGGCGCGCGCGAGCGAGTGCGCGTATACAAAGATGTGTGAACCGGACGATCCCGACGCGTTCGCTCGTTTTGCCGCGGTTGCCGCAAAACGCTATGCCGCATCGGGTGTGTACCACTGGGAGGTCTGGAATGAGCCGAACCTGAAGCTCTTTTGGGCATCCGGTGCCAGTCCGGAACGGTATGCGGTACTGCTTGGACGTACCGCGAGCGCGGTCCGTTCGGCGGTCCCCTCCGCATTCATCGTGTCGGGCGGTCTTGCCGCGGTCGCGACAAGGAACGGTTCCATGGCGGCGAGGGAATATCTGGAGCGGATGTATGATGCGGGTGCGGGCACCTCGTTCGACGCGGTCGGGTACCATCCGTACTCGTACCCGCTTGCGCCACACTTCTATGCTGCGTCGAGCCCGTGGAGTCAGATGGCGGAGACCGAGTGGAGTATGCGGAGTGTCATGCGGGCGTACGGTGATACTGCGAAAAAGATATGGATCACCGAGTATGGGGCACCGACGGGAGGCCCGGGTCTTGCTGCAGACACGAGCGTACACGAACTTCCCACTTCGCCCACCCATGTCACCGAGGATTTTCAGGCGATCATGCTGCGCGAAGCGTTCGAGGAGAACACCGCCTACGACTTCACCGGTCCGCTCTTTTGGTACAGCTACCGAGATCTGGGTACGAGCGATGACACGGTCGAGTACCATTTCGGTCTGATTCGGTCCGACGGGACCGCCAAACCCGCATACAAGGTCTTGCGTTCGATGCGTTAGCGTGTCGTCTCCTTTGCGAAGGCCGCGGAAAATATCGGACATCCACTGGCAACCGGCATGACCTTGAAATATCGCCCGCAGTCGCGCGAGTTTCTATCGGTCATACGGACATCTGTTGACGCCGGTCGCTTCGCGAAGTACGCACAACTAGCGCACTTGTGCGTCCCGTGCGGGAGTACGTACCATGAGCATGGTTCGATCGAGTGATGCAAGCACAAAAAGGCGACCGAGCGATGTGGATCACCATCACGCACATGCGCCGCGTCGTTTGCTGTGTACAGCTTTTCGGGGTCCGAGACCTGCCAAAGTCGCGCCGGTCTCGGACCTCGCCAGCTGCGACCATAGGCAGTACGAAGGCATCTCAAAACGCGTGGTGCAGCACGAAACCCATGGGCTATCAACCTCCAAAAGAAGAAGAATCCTCCTCCCCACCGTAACGAGTGTAGGCGCAGTCGCGCTTTTTGTGCGCGTTTTATCGGCAAATCACAGTACCCTATGAACTTACACAGAATACTTTCTTCTCTCGCGATCGTTGTCTTTGCGGGCAGCGCGATCGTCGCGGGGACCGGCGCGTTCTTCTCGGACACCGAGACGTCGTCGGCGAATACCTTTACCTCGGGCGCGATCGACCTTACGGTCGACAGCGAGGCGCATTACAACGGCCATGTGTGTGTGGACGGGTTGTGGCAGCTCGATCAAACCGGCGGTGCATCAGGAGAGCCGGATTATCCGCGGGTCGGTACGCCGTGCGGTGGCACATGGGCTCGCACCGACCTTGGACCGACCAACAAGTTCTTCGACTACGGTGACCTGAAGCCGGGCGATCACGGGGAGAACACCATCTCGCTTCATGTAGAGAACAACGACGCATGGGCCTGCGCGTACATAGAGAACGTGGTGAGCGACGACAACGGTTTGACCGAGCCGGAGGTGGAAGCGGGTGATGCGGACGATGGAGCGGGCAACGGCGAGCTTGCGGATGAGGTGAACTTCTTTGCGTGGGTTGATGATGGAGACAACGTATGGGAGCCGACGTCCGGAGAGAACCCTCTCTTCTCAAACATTTCCGGAAATGCCATCACGCGAGCATACCCGCTGCACACACCCGCAGGTGGCGTAAGTAACACGCCGATGGCCCCCGGACAGACCCGGTACATCGGTCTGTACTGGTGTTATGGCGCCATTGACACAGCGAACAATGCGCTTACGTGCAACGGTCAACCCGTATCAAACGTATCGCAGACCGACACGATGACCGCGGATATCACCTTCTACGCGGAGCAGTCGCGAAATAACCCCGACTTCGTGTGTCCTCCCGCAGAAGATGTCGTACAGGACAACAATGGTGACCGGCGCACTGCGGTTGGTGCGGCTCTCGCGTCGTATGACGCCCCTGCATGCTCGGTCACGGTGGAGGTCGGCTCATCGATCCAGTCCGCAATTAACGGGGCGGCACCCGGGGCTACGGTTTGTGTGGGTCCGGGCACTCACGAAGACGATGATTATCCTCTTCGAGTGAATAAGGATAATATGACGCTCGCGTCTGTCGCAGGTGCCGCAACGACGATCCTGACAGGTGGTGTTGTCGCCGATAACGATGGTGTAAAAATTGCCGGGTTCACTATCCCGAGTTCGAACGCCCTCGGTGAGACGTTTGGTGTGTACATCAACACGGGTGCAGATGGGGTGCAGGTGATGTATAACGATTTGAATGGGCCCGGTGTGACAAGTGGACGCGGTGTGGTCAGTGCAATCGGTGTCACGAGCGCAGTCATCGCACAAAACGAAATTAGAAATTATCTGACGGGTGTGTTCCTGAACCCATCGTCTGACATGGTGGTTGAATTGAACGATCTGATTGCAAATGGTGTAGGTTCTGCGAATGATAATCCGACCAACAACATCGTTCGCAAGAATCAGATCACGGGGAACGCTGTTGAGGGAGTCGGTGTGTTGTCCGTTGGTCCGGAATCCTTAACCGTAACGTCAAACAACATCTTTGGAAATGGTCCGGGTGCCGGAGATGAACTTAACAATTACGGACTAGACGCTGTGAGTGCGGAGAACAACTGGTGGGGAGATGCGACCCCTGCTGATGAGATCGGTGGTGTCGGTGCAGCATTGGTAGACTTTACACCGTTCGAACTCTCGCCATTTGCCCTGAACTAGTCCTCTCTAGCCGTATCCCTCACATTCCTTGCGAATGTGAGGGACGGGCTGGCGGGGAACCGACGGCAAAAATACTAGTATTAGTACAGTGATTCTTCAGAAAAAATACTGATATTAATACAGTAATTACTTACCACCTCATGCTCCTCGGACGACTCTCTGGTAATGAGGGACACGTGTGGAGCAGAGCATAAGGACGTGTTATTCACCAGGTGCCGGGAAACACCGCAACTATCGAACGTATGAAAAGCATCACCCACAGCGCGCTCACCCTTGCGACCGCGGCCGCACTCATCGGGGTGGGGGCGACAGGAGCGTTCTTTTCCGACACGGAGACTTCCTCCGGCGGCACCTTTGCCGCCGGAGTGATCGACCTTATGGTCGGTAATGAGTCCTACTACAACGGCAATGTCTGCACGGATGTAGATCCCGGTCCGGGTGAGGACTTCCGGTGGCAAGGCGCTACAGAGTATCCCGAGCCGGACACGCCGTGCGTCGTAAGCTGGGCGGACACCACGAAGTCGCTTGTTGGCAAGCTCTTTTTCGCTTTTGCCGATCTGAAGCCGGACGACGAGGGTGAGGATACGATCTCGCTTACGGTCGATACCAACGATGCGTGGGCGTGCATGGAGGTATCGCTCACCTCGGACGACGACGTGTCATCGGTCGAGCCGGAGCTGGACGCGGGGGATTTGTCTGAGGACACCGAGAACATGTGGGATGGTGAGCTTGCGCGCGTGCTCCAGTTCATTTGGTGGGCGGACGATGGTGACAATGTGCTCGAGAGCGATGAGTATCCAACCCGCGTCCTTTCGGACGGTGTGCAGACATTGCACGACCTTGCCACGTCGACCGGCTCGTTCCAGTTGGCGCTTGCCGATAGTGTCACTAATGTCTGGACCGGCACCGCCGGCCCGCTGCTTGCGGGCGAGACGTACCACATCGGCAAGGCGTGGTGCTTTGGGACGCTCACGCCCGCACCGGTTTTGGCGGGGCAGGGTGTAAACCCTTCGGTAGCTTCAGGTATCGCGTGCGACGGCACCATGATACCCGATGTGAACAGCATTCAGACCGACGGCACCACGCTCGATGTATCGTTCATCGCTCACCAAGCACGCCATGATAGTGCGTACCGTTGTCCCGATCCATACGAGCCACCGGTTTCGTGTGAGATCGTGCAGACGTATGCGGATGAGGTGGTGTTTGTCGATCAGGGTTTGCTTCGTGACGGCATTAACGCAGTGACGTTGGGGCGAAGTGATACGAACAAGGTACTTGGTGCGCCACAGTCGCTCGGTACACCATATGACGACACTACGAACCCGACCATACTCAACGGTTTCTTCTCGCTCGGTTTTCCACTCGGTGGGAATACGGCGGAAATCATACTCTCTTTCAATGACAACTATGTGGTGAACGGACCGGGAATGGACCTGAAGCTTTGGGAGGTGACCGGAGGTACGAAGTATCCGGAGGAGCGAGTCGATGTGTACGTGGGTAATACGCCTACCGGTCCATGGACGCAGGTTGGGTTTGGAGTCTCACGTGATGCCGAGGTTGACCTTGGTGCTGTGGTCGCGGCGCGCTACGTGCGCGTCGTGGACGCGAGCTACCTCACCGATTTTCCACTCCCGACGTATGCGGATGCCGACGGATTCGACCTCGATGCCGTACAAGCCCTGAACTGTATCGTTTCGCCTGCCCGATGATCGTCGTTCCCCTCTCTCCTTTCAGGAGGGGGGGGTGGTGGGTCCCGCTCGCACACCTGATCTCCGTACGCTGAAACCCGACACCATTTCCATGAAGCACCTTCGCACCTACGCCAAATACCTGTTGCTCGTCGAGCTCGCGCTCGTGGCGGTACTTGTGGTCGGTCTGTTGGTGCCACTTCCCGGCAAGGTGGAATTCAAGATAGTGCAGAGTGGCTCGATGGAGCCCGTGATGCCGGTCGGTAGTATGGTCGCCATTGTGCCACATGCCGAGTATGCGGTGGGGGACATCATCACCTTTGGCGATGACACCAGAACGCGCATTCCCACTTCGCACCGCGTCGTGGGGATCACCCGTGAGGGCGGTGCGCTGCACTACCTTACCAAGGGAGATGCCAATGAAGAGGCGGACAATGCACCCGTGCCCCATGGCGCGATCATAGGCGCGGTCGAGCTTGTCGTGCCGCGGTTGGGGTACGTGCTGCACTTTGCGCGTTCCGAGCGCGGGTTCTTCTTGATGGCGGTCGTTCCCGCCGTGCTCATCATGGTGGACGAGGTGCTCACGATCGCCGCCATACTGCGCAGGAGACGAGGGACCGGTGCGCGACCGAGCGATGTGCGGCATCATCATTTTGTTACGCATTCCGACACGCAAGGGCGAGCATCCGACGTGACGAGTCGCGATCGTTCGCAGGTGAAACCACCCGCATCCGCACTGCCGCCGCGTCGACCGTGTCATGTGTCCGTCGACGGCATGCGTATCGTTCTGCGCTCGGTTTAGACCATGTTCCCATTCCAACACACGAACCACGTACTCGACCTACGCCGCAAGCGGCGCACTGCGTTCCGTGCGCTGCGTGGATCGACCCGGTCGCATGGTGACTTGTCGTTCGCGGCGGGCGGCCCCTCGAACAATGAGGGTGGGGTGGAGTTGTCGAGCGACCCATGTTCGATCGCTCGACCGTCGCGCGAGAGCGAGGCGCCCGGTTTCGCACAGACACTCGTACGACCGTTTGCCCACATGTTCGCACTCGCGGCGTTCGTCATCGCCGGTGGCTATGTGGTGTATACGCTCGGTCCATCGCTTGCGTACTTTTCTGACACCGAGGGTTCGACCGCGAGTGCCATGAGTACCGGTTCGCTCCTGGTCGACGCGCACGGTGGCGGATCCTTCGGACTCTCTTGCAATGATCGCGAGGAGTTGTCCGTTTCCGTGACGCTCGACGGCACGCGTACGAGTGCCTATGCGATACGTGCCGAATTCGTACCCGGGACCGACAACGGGTTCTGTGAGATGCTGAAGCTCTCAGCCGTGCAGCGCGGGGAGGAGCGGTATGCGGGTGATCTTCTCGGTTTTTCATTGCATGACGTCACCGATGCGAGCGACTGGAGCTTTACGGTTTCCGCAGACGACCTGTCCGTGCTGCCGGATGGTGCGATGTGCGGGGTCGCGCTCGTCTTCGAGGCGTACTGTCCCGCATTGGGTTATCTGGGTGGCGGCTTCACCGATCGCGATGCGGTCATGTTTACGTTCGTCAAAGAGCCGTGCGGCGGGGATGAGCCATGCGATCCCGGATGTTGCGGGAATGTCGATATCACGATCGATCAGACCATCACGAGCATTACCAACAACACGGTGGTGTCGGGTGCGAACAGCGGGGGCAACACGGTCGTCGGAGGCGGGACGCTGGTTACGGGTGAGAGCGGAAATGTGATAACGATCGACGGCGGGACACAGAGCAGTGTGGTGGACATCGATGTCGCGTGCGGGTGTGCCGAATGTGACCCGTGTGCAGACGCACAGGTAAGTGCTGAGCCGATTTCCGCAGCCGGCACGCTCTTTGATGAGACCGGAGAGACCCCCCACGCGGGAACGGCAAGTATGGAAACCTTGATAGGGTCGGTACGTGAAGAGCTCGCCGAGCGCCTGAATGGAGTGCGGAGGTGATAACTGGAGTGGCGTCCGATACCTGCAGTTCGTGCGCTTCCGGTGACCGTTCGCACCGAACGTTCATGTGCATATGCGATACGTTGTGTGCAAAGAAAAGCCGCCGAGATTCGGCGGCGGTAAGCGTGTTTACGGATGTTCGTCGAACTTGGGACACGGACGAAGTCCGAAGAACAGACCGACGGTGCCGAGGCCGAGCAGGGCCATGTGTCGCAAGACCCCATCGCGATCCAGGCGTCTCCTGGAGGTGTGCATGGTAAGGTCATGTTTGTACACGACCTTCTGACGCGCTTTGCGTACTATGGCCATTGCGAGCGCCACATCCTCGAGCATGCACGCACCCCGCGTATCGAAGCCACCGACACGCAAAAATGATGCTCGCCACACGAACAGGTTCGCGCCGACCGCAGTCGCTCCACGGAACATCGTTCCGAAAAAACGCACAAGGGCGGCATAGACCCGCTGCAGTCGCATGAGGTGCTTCCGCTCGAAGTCCGCGGGACCGGTCACCATGCCGATGCGAGTATCCTCGATGATCTCATGCGGCGCTATGGGGTTTGTGCGAACACGTGCTCCAGTGTCTGGCGTACACCCGCTTCTTCGTTCAGTGTGGGAACGACCACTGAGACCCGGATCATGTTCGGATCCCGTTTTGCAGCTTATTTCACACATTCCCCCTCAGTTACTCGAATTTCGTCGGCGTATATGCGCCGACAGGCGGTCTTTGAAAATGATGCACGCAGAGTTTCAAAAGTCTAGGGCCGACCTTGCTTGAGGCGTGCGATATCCGCATCAAGTAGTTCGATCGTCTCCTCAACCTCCCTCGAGTACCGCACGTCGCTCTTGCCGCGGTGTGCGTACTGCATCCGTACCTTGTGCACTTGTTCCTCGAGATCCATGAGTCGCTGCGCAAAATCAAGATCCCTTTCCACCTTCCTGAAGCGACTGTCTCGATGCATCGCTCTGATCGTGTCCCGAGAATCCCTTTCAAACTGATCCATAAGCTCGCGACTTGCACTGCCGACACCGCGTTTTGCGGACACCATCATGATGTAGAGATACAGCGCTCCGCCTGCAATGAAAAGAGCAAGAAGGCCCGCCAGCACCCAACCAAGGATAGCAAACATGGTATATCTCCCAAGGTTATTTTGACCCGAGTACTTTATGGCATGTTTTCCATTAAAAGTCAAGTACACTGCGGTGTGCCGGCTCAAACCGCTTGCACACCCTCTCTTGAGAAAAGCCGCAGCGAAAGTAGTGCGTTTGAGCAAGCGACTAAAGACTCGGGCAACGCTCCCCAAGCGGTCTCTCAAAAACAAAGTTGCTGAAGGGGCGTTTCCGAGATGGGCGAGCAGGTACAGCGGCGACGTGCCGTGAGGGGAATTACTCACACGAGACAGTATCGGAAAAATTGCAGTACCAATACAAGTACTAATATTGTAATTATTAATCCTCTATTCGGCAGGTGTGATCACGCAGTATCACGATCTCGGATGCTTCACGCGGCACGGGTGGGGTGTGTGATATAATGCGTCCATATGGCCATGTTTCGTGAGCACGTGACCGTTGGTGCACTCGTGGCAACGGTGGGGGTGGTGGCGACTTACTACTACGCGTTCTCGACCGACTGGAAGCTCCTGCTCGCGCTTTTCATCGTCACGGTCATCGCTTCCTTTCTGCCCGACCTCGACAGTGACACCAGTGTCCCGTTCTACATCGTGTTCGGACTGTTCACGCTCGCATGCGGCGGCTTGGTGCTCTTTGACACCCTCACCCGTGGTGCAGAGAGCATGTACGAGCTTGCGGGTCGACCGCTCTTTGCGATCATCTTCGTGTGGCTCATTGTGGGCGGCATCTTCAAGAAAATGACGCGGCACCGCGGTATGATGCATTCGATCCCCGCCGCGGTGAACATGGCGCTCATCGTCTATATCGGCGCCTTCTTTTGGGGTACCGACGAGTTCGAGGGCGTGCTGCTTGCGGTCGGTGCGGGGGTGGGGTACCTGGTGCACCTCATACTCGATGAGCTGTACGCGACGGTGAGCATCGACGGCAACCTCTTCGATGTGCGCGAGTCGCTCGGGTCCGCGCTCAAGCTTTTTTCATCATCTCGGTTGGCGAACATCTTTACGTACTGCGTGCTTGCAACGCTCGTGTATGTGGTCGCATAACGCATTTGCGTGACGGGAGAAAGGTCGCTCGTGCCTGAATATAGTGGTATCATGCCGCGATGCAGTGCGTGATACTTGCCGCGGGAAAGGGGACGCGTATGCGCCCGCTTACCGACACCCTCCCCAAGCCGCTCGTGCCCGTGTGCGGGGTACCGCTTTTAGAGCACATACTGCGAGCCCTCCCGGAAGAGGTGGACGAAGTGGTGCTTGTGGTGAAGTATCGCAAGGAAGCCATCCGTGCATACTGCAAAGAATGGTGTGCGGGCAGGCGCATCGTGTACGTGGAGCAAGGCGAACCCGATGGTACAGGCGGGGCGCTCATTGCGGCGCGTGGCGTGCTGCATGAGCGCTTTATGGTGCTCCTTGCGGATGATCTGCACGGAAAAGAGGGGCTTTGCGCATTGGCGAGTGAAACCTGTGCGCTGCTTGCCGCACCGGTCGAAGACCCGCGACCGTTCGGTGTGATCGTGCGTACTGATGCGGGTACGGTGGCACAGATCATCGAAAAGCCGGAATACCCGGTGTCGAACCTGGTGAACACCGGAGCGATGGTGCTCGATGCACGAATTTTCGACTATACGACTCCGGCGATCGGGGGCGAGGTCCGGCTCACGGACATGCTCACGCTCCTTGCACACCGTGTGCCTGTGCGGGTCGTCATGCAACCCGCGTGGTGTCCGGTCGGCCGGCCCGATGACATATCGCGTGCCGAGGCGTTTCTTGGGTGCGGCAAGAGCTGTGGATAACGGTGCTTGCGGAATGAAGCGGGTGGGGTATCATGGTGGAAGAAGATGAGTGATTCCATATCATCGTCTTCGTTCTTTGATGCTTCGGCATCACCTTCGTCGCACCGCGTATGGTGCAAAATTGTCCTAAGGACAACAATTTTCAAAGACCGCACCCTGTGCGGTCTTTATCCCGTCCACAGGTGGTCCCATGCGCGAGATGTGGTACGGTGACGCCACGGATCGCGATCGCTGTCACACGGTGTTTCGTTACGGAGCGAGGCGCACGATCGATCGTTTGTTTAGCGCGGCATGAGATCGGTCAGTTCCTCTGAGCGATAGAAAAGCCCGCCCAGTGCGCCGTACGAGTAGGTGTTGTTGCCGAGGGTGATCGGAGCACCGCCGGCCGCAGGGCTCGGGTTGGGAAGCGACTTGTCGAAACCGAGATTGAAAATGGTCACGATCACCTCCGGTTCCTCGCCGATATCGTATCCCGATCGCTTCCACTGCTCGGTCACTTCCTTGATGAAAAGCGCCGTGTACAGGTATGAGTAGTAGTGGTCCTTTTCATCGGTGAGTCGCACGAAGAGCTCTTTCGCAGGGTCGACCCCTTCGGGGTAGGCGATACGCTCAGCCATCCCACCGCCGGGATAGAATGGAGAGTGTGGGTCGTTCGCATACATCTCGATGCGTTCCGCCGTTTCCTGTTTGATGCCCGAGACACCGAGCGAAAATTGGGTGAGCGAACCGAGGATCTTCATCGGTTCGAACCACCGCTTGAACACCTCGCGGTTTGAAGTGAAAAAACGCGCCTGCTCGGGCACCACGACCGCCGCGATCATGCGCTTTTGCACGCCGGTCTCTTCCGAGACACGGGTGAGCACCGCGTCATCTTTTGCAAGAGCGCTGCGTATCACCGCCCACTCCGGCGTTTCCACCCAGGCGCATTCGCTCTGCGCGGGGTCATTACACACACTATTCGGTACGGTAGGTACGACGGTGTTGGAAGTCGTGGCGCTTGTGGTGGTGGTCGTGATCTGCGGAGTCACCGCGGGACCTGCCGCGGCACTCGCTTCTTGCCAGGCATCAAGAAAAAAACGATTCCGCTCTTCAATGGTGCCGCGCACGTTGAGCAGATCGAAGCGCATCGCCACGAAGACCCCGGTGAATGCGAAGCCGATGATCGCGAACATGATGATCGATAACCGAAAAGTGATACGACCGAGACGTTGAATGGTGGTGATGGTGTGCATGTGTCGTTCGATATGGACGCCATCATATCATATTCGATCGGATCATGTGCGGTCCGGGTCACGTAGCCGATGGTGAGCCGAGCGTTTTTGGGTGTGTACCGAAACAACGCCGGTGTGGAGGCCGGCGTTGCGGTTCGGTACGTTATGCTTACTTGAAGATTGAGAAGAGGGATGAGACTCGCTCACGGATGCTCGTCCAGAGTCCGCCGGTTGCGGCAAGCTGCGCCTCCGTTTCCGTGCGGACCTCTTCCTTCGCAACGACAACCTGCTCTTGTATCGCACGTTCGATCGCCTCCGTGGCGGCGACCAGCGTTTCTTCTTCCTTGATCACCGGTGCGGCACCGATGCGCTCGAACGTCTCGTTCGGGATCGGTGCACCTTGCTCTCTCGCGGTGTTCACGACCGATTTGGTGCTTGCGATCTCACGCTCTTGTTCGGTGTCGAGAGGGAAATCCCTTCCGCACCATATCTCGTTCACTTTCTTCTGTGTCGTGTAGTACACGTAACCGGTGCTTTGTGTCATGCCCCACGGGGTGAGCACGTCGGCCGCATACTTCCGCTGGAAGGTGTGGACCGCATCGAGCGTTTGGAGATCGAACATGCCCGTGATGGCGACGTTCGTCGCGTCCTCGCGCGATCGAAGGAACATCTGCAGCTTACTTACCTGCGTCGGGTCATTCGCCGCTTCGTAGCGCAGGTAGCCGGTGAGCAATGCGTCACAAGCAAGAGGTTCTGCCGTGGTGACCACCGCACTCGTCACGGTGACCGGGAACGATGCGACGGGAGACTCGATCGGTTTGCTTCTAAGGTCCTCTCCGGTACTCGCACTCACAAAGGCTTTGTTGGTGTACGTGCCGGGTGTGGTGGACGAGCTGAAGAATGCGGTGTAACGCACAATAACGGTTTCATCTTTCGCTATCTTCTCCAAGCTCCAACGTTGTTCGTGGACCACGTCTCCCGCATCGTTGTAGATGGTGTCGAGGAGCAGGGTATGGTACATCGGATCGCCCGTGTTCGTGACCGTGATCGTGTATTCCACGCTCGAGCTTGCCGTTATGGAGCTTGCGCTTGCCGTTTTCACTATCGACAGGCCGTTCTTGTAGGCGGTGGTGCCGCGAAGCAATGATCCTCCTCCACCCCCTCCTCGGGTCACCACGCTTATCGTATCGGTGTTGTTGGTCGTGTCCGCGTCCGGCTCATCGCTCTCCACGGTGAAGTCGGTGTCGATCGAGGTCTCTGCGCCCACGAGCTTACTGATACATGCGGGAAGGGTGATCGTCTTACTTCCGCCTGCGGGAATGCGTCCGACATGGTATCGAAGCCGTCCTTCCGTATCTTCCACCATGCCGTCGATCTTTTGGAAGAGCGTGTTGTGTCTTCCGGTGAGATAGACATTGCGTGCCGATGCGTCGCCGAAATTGTTGAGGGTCACCTCGTAGCTGAAGCAGGTGCCGGGACGTACCGTGGGAGGAGTGATCGCGCGCGCACCGACCCAGAGATCGGGACGGCCGAACGTGATGTTCCCGTTCCAGTCGCCGAGTATGTTGAAGATGGCGAGCACCCAGTTGCGACCGAGCACATTGGTGTTGACCACATTCACCACGTTGGCGCTCGCTTGTGCGTCACCGGTCGCAATACTCGCTTCGTCGCCGGCCTCGGCCATGTTCTCGCCCGTGAGCGCGTACACGTTGAAGCGATTACGTACCTCGGCGGTGTTGGTGTTCGTGACCGAAAGCTCGTCGAGGTCGGTGACCGGAGCACCTACGGCGTTCGGAAGTCCCTCCCAGAAGATCTCGATACCGGAAGCGGTTTCGCGCCAACTCATACCGTCGGGTAGGCCGAACACCTTGCCGTTCCAGTCGCCACTCACACGAAAGAGCAAAGAAATGGAGTCTCCGAATATGGTGGTGTTGACTCGATCCACGATGTTGGTGTTCGCCTGCGCGTCACCGGTCGACATGTCGGCCTGCGCACCGCTCGCCTCGTTGTTGCCGGAATCCGCCACCGTACTGCCGATCGTGGAAACATCCGCGGTGTTCGTAGTGTCGTATGTGACCGTGCTTCCCGCAGGGACGGTCGAGCCGCCCTTGAGGAGCTCGTAGAACCAGTCGGCACCCGGGAAGATGATATCGCCGTTACCTCCACCAAAGCCGTTCATGGTAAGGAGGAGATAGTTGGCATTCGTGATGTTCGTGTTCACGACGTTCATGATGTTCGCACCCGCGTACGCGTCACCGGAGGTGATCCGTGCGTCACCCGTAAGTGCGCTCGCCCTGCTTGCACCGGTCGTTGCGCCTACGGTGAGATCGTTCTCGACGACCGCATTGTTGGTGTTCGTGAGCGAAAGCGACGTGTTGCCGGTGCAGGTGCCATCCTCGATCGAGCAGGTATCGCCCGTTGCAAGGGTCGGTCGGTCGCCGGTGAGTACCGCAAAGAGCGAACGCAGGTCGAATGCCACGTTACCCATGAGCATGTTCAGGAAATAGAGAAGGCCGCGTGCGTTGAAGACGTTGGTGTTCACCACGTTGAGGACGTTCGCGGTCGAAATCGCGTAACCGGTCGTGATGATCGCGTTCGTGCCGGCAACGGCAAGGTTGTCGCCGGTGCCACTGAGGACGCTCGCGTTCGTGCTTGCCGTCGCATCGTTCTCATGCGACACCACGCCTTCGGTGGCACCGGACACGGAGGTGTCGTTCGTGTTCTGTTCAGTTTCGATATCGGCGCTCGAACTCGCGTTGCCGGTTGCGATAGTGACATCGTCTGAATTCTCGCTCGCGCCTCCCGTATGGTTCCCGACATCGGTCCCCGCAGATCCATCGGGTGTACTCTCGTCCACAATGGTCGAGGAAGATTCATCGGGGTCTTGTGTGGTCTGTTCGGGCGCGGTCGACTCCGACGTCTGCGTGGACTCTTCGGCGTAGAGGGGTGTGCCCGAGAACGCGAAAAAGCACCCGAGCACGAGCGCAAACGTAAGGTAGGCGAACGTGGTGTGTGCACTGTCAGAACGGAAAAAGTGATAAGGCATAGGCGATGGTTTGAGCGTGAGAGATCGTGAAGCGTGTCAAAAATAATGCTGGGCGCGGGTGCGCGAACACGGATCTTGATCCCTCTGACTCGATGATTATGTTGGTAAAAATACTTGGTGCAGTGCGTGGCACGGGATCGTCTCGCAACTGCGGTGGGGCCGGAACATATTCGGCCTCTTCATGTACACGAATCGGGATCCCATCGCGTACGGTATGCGACGATGAGGCGCCTGTTTCGATATGTACACGTGCTTCGGTGCTTGTTGCGATGTATACGGACTCTATCGAAACAGGGTCGTTCGATGTCTCGTGGATATCAACGACCGTTTCGCCGTTCACGATGGTGGTAATGTGAACGCTCGCCGAGCCCGATGCGCCCGCTTGGGCGTCGCTCGTTTGATGAACGGTGGCGCCTGAGATGTGTGAGCGAACGTACGCGCCGGCGTTCGCCGTGGTGTACGTTGAAGTCGAGACGAAGAGTGCCGATGACACCGCAATGAGCGGAATGGAAATGAACATACGATCGCGTTTGTGCGGATAAGTCCCTCCGTAAGGTCTCGTCGATCTCGGTCGGCTGAAGGATGATGGTCCCTCGAGCATCTCGATGGTCCGAAAAGACCTTAGGGGAGGGGGCGACCTTAGGTCGCCACCCAACCCGGCACTACGCCGTTCCGACCCCGCGACTAGCGCAGGATGCGGATCACTGTGTGCTTCGAAGCGTCGATGATACCGACGAACGAGCGTGCCGCGCCGGTCACGACGAGCGTGTCGGTCATGGTGCTGCCACCATTCCCGCCGTTGCCGGTCGTGCTTGCTGCGGTGTTCGTTGCGGATGCGTCGCCATCAGCTGCGGCTTCGCCTTCCGCCTCGACCTCGCCCTCAGCGCCATCCTCGCCCTCAGCTTCGACTTCGACATCAGCGTCGCTGTCTGCAGCTGCGGTGACGGGAGCGGTCATGGCCATACCATTGCCGCTCGTGCCGCCCATGCTCACGCTGTCGGAGAGGACTGCGTTGTTGCCGGTGTCCGCGCCGGACATGACGAAGTTCGCGGTCTCGCTCATGTCGACGTTACCGACAAGGATCATGGTGTTCGCGGGAACGTACTCCTTGGAGTACGACTCCCACTCGCCACCCTTCTCGGTGGAGCCTTCCTCCTTGCTCCACTCCTCCTCGACCTCACCGTCTCCCTCTGCCTCGTACTCGCTCTCCTCGTCGAGGTAGTAGCTGTCGTAGTACATGGAAGCGCTCTCGTAGTACTCGTTGTAACGATCGCAGCAGTCATCCTCGACCGTGATATCGATCTCGGTGCTGTTCACGCCACCATCGATGGAGACCTCGGAGGTCGCATCGCCCGTCATGAGAGTGGTGATGTTGGTTGCGGTACCACCGTTGCCACCGTTGCCGGTCGCGCTCGTTGCCGAGCCGGTAGCCGTAGCGTCGCCGTCAGCCCAGGCTTCGCCTTCGGCCTCGACTTCGCTGTCCTCACCATCCTCACCTTCCGCCTCGACGTTCACGTCCGCATCGCTCTCTGCAAGTGCGGTGGTCGGGCCTGCGATCGCCGCGCTACTGCCGCTGTTGCCACCGACACTTGCGCTCGAGCTCATGACCACGTTGCCGCCGGTGTTCGCAAGCGAACCGACCATGTTGGTCGTAGCTGCCACACTGAAGTTGTTCACACCCACGAAGGTGTTGACCGCCTCCTGTGCGTTTGCCGGAGCTGCGAACAAACCGAGTGTAAGCGCGGGCAGCATTGCAAGCGCAGCCGCCTTGCCCACTACTGTGTTTGCTGTAACCATACTGTAGGATTGTAATTAATTCTTGTAATTCGCTTCCTCCGTCCCTTAAGGGTATACGGAAGAAACAAGCTATGTTTTCGCGTAACTACCTACGCGAAAGGTATCGACCCTGTGCGGGCATATCGCCCACACGATACCCGGTTTCCGTGCTGGTATCGTGTGCGCGTATCACCGAGTTGTTGTGAAGATCGGGTGCCGTTGCGTTCGGCCGTTCGTGCGGTATGTATCGGATACAAAAAAACGCGATACCCTTTTTTAGGGCACGCGGTACACATACTGCCGTGTGCTACGACGTTCGGTCGCGGTGATGGTTTCCTTGACGTACTGCATAGCGACGCACGCGTCGCCGGTTTCCCCTTGTGACTGAAAGTGTATGCTTTTTCGGGCGAGTGTCAAATACCACATCATACGGAATGTGGTGTTATGATGTACGAGGGTCTGTTGTGCCTCCCCGCACCACCCAACTAGGACACCTCACTGTGGATAACGAATAATTCACTGGCCCGATAATAGTTCAGACACTGACGAGGAATGTCGTTCAGATAGGACTCTATCGAACGAAGCTCGCCGTCAGATACCGTGGCA
>JAYRSE010000009.1:0-58187 GCA_041920275.1 Minisyncoccota bacterium
CAGTCCGATCTTGACATCCGAACCGCACGCCTCTCCCGCGACACAACCGCCGCACAGGCCAAAGACCCGAACACGACCATTGCGACACTGCAAAACGATATCGCAACCTTTGAACGGAACCTTGTGGAATATGAGGAAGACAAGCAAGATGCTTTGCGTGACTACTTAAATGCGTCCCTTGCCGCCGAGCCGACTCCCGCACGTTATGAGGAGCAGGTGGACCGCACCGCTCCTTCCATAAGCGGACTTTACACCTGCTCTGCGCAGGGTGAGTACCGGATCCGTGTATATGCTTCGAAAGCTGAGTCGGGATTCTCGTACGCGCTTTCGGGTATGGAACAGGGAGTGCGCGACATATACCCGGGCGCCGCGATACCGCTTGGTACATGTGGTCTCAAAGTGACCTTCCCGGCAAGTCTGACAAACAATGACGAGTGGATCGTCGCCGTTCCCAACATCTACGCGCCTGCGTACCCAACGAACAAACAGGAGTACAAAAACACCATCGAAGGGATCGATGAATCCATCACCACGAATACGGTCAAGTTGCGGAATACACGCACGGAGCTCGAACAGGCATTGCGAAGCGACACCGACGCACAGCGCGATCTGACCGTGAAGTCGGCGGAGCTTGCGATCGAGCGTGCGCAGGTTGCTCGACAATCAAAGGTGGATACCCAGAAAGAGCGACGCATCGTCGCGCCATTCTCCGGCACCGTTGAGGGTATGGAAAACGTGGTCGTGGGAGCAACACCCAGTAAAGAAAGTAACGATTCGGTCGATTTCGGTTCACTCATTTCCAATGAGTTCCTCGTCGCCTTTTCGCTTTCCGCAAACGATGTCGATCTGGTGCAAGTGGGTGATCGGGTGCTCGTGAGTTTGTCAACCGTGCCGGGAAGCGCACCACTCTCGGCGGTCGTCACCGAGATCAGTTCGTTGCCGGATAGCAGTGCGGTCGCCAAGTACCCCGTTTCAGCACGGATCGTCGATGTCGCAAGCAGCTCGGTGCGTTTACGCGATGGGATGCTTGCGGATGTGGAAATAGTGCGGGAAGAGCGATCGAACGTCTTACGGGTGCCCGTCGCCGCACTTTCCTATGCCGAAGGGGGGCGTGCGCAGGTATCGGTCGTTACGGGACTCACGGAGGAACAAGTACAACAGTTCGCGCGCATGGGTATCGTGCGGACCGATACGCACATGCCGAACCAAACGGTTCGCACCGTTTCGGTGGGCCTGCGTGGCACGTATTTCGCGGAGATCACGGATGGTCTTGCGGATGGCGACCTGGTGCTCGTGAGTGCCAAGCAAAATGAGGTTGAAAGTTCGAGTGCGGTCGTGCGTACCGGCTTTGGGGCGGGCGGAGGACGGCCGCCAGGTGGCAGGGAAAATGGGGGAAGCGGTGGTGATGATTGATCGTATGAACGAGGAATCCGAAGCGATCGTGGTGTTGGACGAAGTGAGTAAACAGTTCGTTCTTTCCAAGGATGTGACTGTGGAAGTACTGCGCAAGGTGTCGCTTACCGTACGACACGGGGAGCTCATTGCGGTCGTCGGTCCCTCCGGCTCCGGTAAGTCGACTCTCATGAACGTGATAGGACTGCTCGACACGCCGTCAAGTGGCAGGTACCGTTTCGCCGGGGTTGAGGTATCCGCACTCGACGATGATGCGCTTGCGGAGTTGCGTTCCACCGAGATAAGTTTCGTGTTCCAGTCATTTCATCTGCTCGAGAGCAAGACCGTATTTCAAAACGTGCTGCTGCCGCTCGAATACCAGGCTTCGTTCAGCGGTTCGTACCGAGATGCCGTGGCCGAAGCGCTCCGTAAGGCGCAGATGCCGGAAGATCACTGGCACCATCGTCCCAGCCAACTCTCGGGCGGTCAGCGTCAGCGTGTGGCAATCGCCCGCGCGCTCGTCGTGCAACCAAAGCTGCTGCTTGCGGACGAACCCACGGGCAACCTCGACAGTAAGACCGGCGAAAGTGTGCTCGATGCCCTCACGCACTTGAATCGCGAGTACGGTACCACGGTCATTATCGTGACCCACGACCCGGCGATAACCGGTCGGGTGCAACGCACGGTACGCATTATGGACGGAAAGGTGGAATCGTCATAGATCATGAAGTTTCATCACATCGCACAAGAGGCGGGACAGGCACTGCGGAGCAACAAGCTTCGCTCGAGTCTGACGATCGTGGGTATCGTCGTTGGTATCTTTGCGGTCACGGCCATGCTTGCGCTCGGGGAGGGACTTACGCAGAATGTCGTGGGTCGCATCAGTTCGTTCACCCAGGGAGACGTGTTCATTTCCGGCGAACTTTCCCGCGCGGACCTTTCATGGGTGATGGCACAGCCCTATGTCGAGGCGGCGGTCGGAACGGTACAAGCGCAAAGTGCCACGGTCATTGTGAACGGTTCCGATTTCGATGTATCGGTATCGGTGATGCTCGGCGACCTCAAGGGTACGCAGTCGTTCACGATCGAAGGAGGACGCATATTCGATATTGCCGATCCCGAGTATCGCGAGCGGGTGGCGCTCGCGACGAAAACGCTCGATGATGCGGTTTTGAAGGAAACGGGGTCCGGGGTGCTTGGTCGAACCGTTTCCGTAAACGGACAGCAGTACGAGGTTGTAGGTCTCATCGGGGTAGAGAGTCCCGGCTTCAGTAGAACCGATGGCACCGTGTACGTGCCATACGCTACCGCGATCGGCGTTCTCACTTCGGGGAGTAATTTCAGCACGATCGGGGTGAAGCTCAGGGACCAGAACTACTACGAGGTTGCGGCGGTCGACCTCTTGGCCGGTCTCAATACTGCTCGCTACCTTGAACCTGAAAGTGATGACTTGTTCAATGTGTCGAGTGCCCAGTCGATCATCGAAAGCGTGCAGGAGACGGTCGGGATGATCAGCGCGTTTCTCGGTGTGGTGGGGGGCATTGCGCTCTTTGTGGGAGGTGTGGGCACAATGAATATGATGCTCACGACCGTGAGCGAGCGCACCAAAGAGATCGGTTTGCGCAAGGCGATCGGTGCTCGACGGCGCGATATCCTGCTCCAGGTACTCGTCGAGTCCGTTTTTCTTACGGTCCTCGGGGGGATCATCGGTGTTGTGCTCACCTATCTGCTCGCAGAAGTGGCGAACTCGGTCCTGCCCGCAAGTACGAACCTTTCCGTGATCGTTTCATTCCGTGTCGTTCTGTTTGCGACCGCGGTCGCGTTCATGGTGGGGGTTGTGTTCGGACTCTATCCGGCGAATCGCGCTTCCAAACTGCAGCCGGTCGATGCGCTACGAGCGGAGTGAGCAGGTGCAATAGTGTCCGTCACGAGACCACAATTGACATCACACAATAGTGTGCTACTGTCTCATACGGAACCTTCCGCATTTTCGGCCGGTATTGCTTGACAGTATTGTTTGGGAGAACCTCATGTATCCAGACCTTGATTCTCAACGGCATAGGAGAAATGATGCGCTGGCGCTTCTACTTGCCAGGAAAGGGCAGTATGCCGACGTGCTTGCTGTGGCGAAACGCGGGATCTCCGAAACCGCCGTCGATCATTTGGTCTCGAACTACGCGAGTCAAGGATCGCTCGAAAAAGCTATGTCATTAGCCACTTTTCGCCACTCAATGGAGTTAAGCTCCAAAGAGGTCGATCTGCTTGTGGACGCCTACATAGGAAACGGCACACCGAACTATGCCTGTTCGCTTCTTGAATACGGAGCATCGAGTACCAAGGTAGACGAACTCGTGGATTTGTATGTCTCGTATGGTTGGCTTATGGAGGCCAACATCGCGGCAGGCTATCGCAGCTCAGGTCCGCTCACGACCGACGAACTTGATCGTATCGTCACAGTGAGCGTTCAAGTGAACGACACCTTATACGATGCGCGTTATGCGGCACGATCGGGAGCTTCTGACAAAGCCATACGTACTCTCATGCGTGCGCATATCGCACGGGGAGAGTATCGAGCCGCAAAAGAGATTTCGCTCGTACGTTCGACCGCGCACCGCGCGACCGATCGGTAACACGGCAAAAAACTGTAGCCCGCAGCATAACCACTGCGGGCTTACTTGTATGCGAGTAACCTAAAAAGGACAACTGACACGTTTGCCGGTATTTGGAGACCTGTTGATAAGCGACTTGCAATACCCCCTAGGGGGTATATACTCCACCGTATGAAGCACGATAAGAAAAAACGTCATGGGGCACTGATCCGACGCCTTAAACTGATCGAAGGGCAGGTGCGCGGTCTGCAGCGCATGCTCGATGAGGATGCGTACTGCATCGACGTCATTACTCAAACCTCTGCGGTCAAAGCGGCTCTTTCGAATGTAGAAGACCTTCTCCTTGAAGGACACCTCTCGCACTGTGTGATCGAGCAGATCACTCACGGAAAGCCCGACAAGGCGAAAGAGGAGATCTTGAAGGTGTATAAATTGAAACGCAGGTGATCTGATCCCGATCAAAAATAACCTCTATGGAAAAACCATCTTTTTCACTCACCCTTTCGCTCATGACGGTCACGGCTGTACTGGGCTTCGGTGCCGGCTATGCGCTTACGCCGGAGTATCGTCTCGCCATGTATGACCCCGTTTCCATGGATCTCGGAAAAGCGGACCGATGGGTCGATCTTCGGTATCTGAACGCAATGATCGGTCACCATCGCGCAGCCATGCTTCTCGCGGAGCAAGCGCTTGATTCGAAACGTCAGGAGATCCGAGATCTTGCCTCGCAGATACTTGCTGATGAACCGGCCGCTATCGATGAACTCTATCGCTTCAAGGAGTCGTGGTACGATGATACTCGCCGGGTCCGGGATCCTCGCACCGCCCGACTGGGAGAGTACGACGACACGTTCGATCTTCGTTTTTTGAACGCGCTCATCGCGCATCATGAGGAAGGTCTGTACATGACCCGCGACATCATCACCAAATCAAGCAGAGCGGAAGTGCTCGATAACGCGCAAAAGGTCGACCGTTTCCTCGAAAACACGCGTACCGCACTCGAGGAGTGGCGGGAAACATGGTACGGAGTACGATGATAACCCAAATATGACGCCTGCTGCAGACCAACCCGGCCTTCATACGAGCACCCGCACGTTCTCCGTCCACGGCATGCACTGTGTGAGCTGTGCGAACGTCATCTCCAAGCAAATCAATATGATCGATGGTGTTACGGATGCGACCGTGCAGTACGCGACCGAGCGAGCAATCGTCTCATTCGATCCCGTTCGGGTGAGCGTGAGAGAACTCAACCTCGCTCTCGCTCCTTATGGGTATACTCTCTCCGAGGGTGATGTACCTGCCGCGGAAGGATCCGAAGAATTTCGCACATTGGCGATGTTTCGAGCACAAACGGAGTTCGTGCTGCCGATCGCTCTCTTGTACGGTGCTTTGATGATCTACGATATCGCGAGGCGTTACTGGATCGGCCTTCCCGCGCTACCGTTTCCCATGTCTTTCATGGACACGTTCGGACTGATCACGGCGAGCGTCGTGTTGGCCACTGCGGGAAGACCATTTCTCCTCGCGATCGTTCGTTTCCTGCGTACGGGGGTGGCGAACATGGATACGCTTGTGGGTATCGGCACTCTTGGCGCGTTCGTATACAGTGCGGGCATCACCCTCCTCCCGGGTCTTACCGCCGCATGGCGTATCCCTGCGGGCACCTATTTCGATGTGACGATCATCGTCATCGCTTTTGTGGTTTTTGGCAGATACCTCGAGGCGCGATCGAAACTCCGTACGAGGGAAGCTGTTGCGGCGCTCTTGAAGCTACAGGCGAAACGAGCGATAGTCATACGTGAGGGAGTGGAGTTTGAGGTGCCGCTCGAGGAGGTCGTGGTAGGAGACATGCTCGTGATCAAACCTGGCGCGACCGTTCCGGTCGATGGCGTGGTAGTTCTCGGTTCGACGTCGATCGATGAGTCATTGCTTACAGGCGAATCAATGCCGGTCGACAAGCGGGAAGGGGACTCGGTCGTCGGCGGTACCCTGAATCGTCAGGGGGCGTGTACCGTTCGTGCAACGAGCGTGGGTTCGGATACCGTTCTTTCGAACATCATCACACTTGTCGAAAAAGCGCAGGATTCACGTGCGCCGGTCCAAGCGCTTGCGGATTCCATCTCGCGCATGTTCGTGCCGGGAGTCCTCGGCATCGCGTTGGTCACGGTACTTCTCTGGCTTACCGTGGGTGCGCACGCACTCGGGTTCGAGACCGCACTTACCTATGCACTGCTTGCGGGCGTGGGAGTGTTGGTGATCGCCTGTCCGTGCGCGCTCGGTCTCGCCACACCGACCGCTATCATTGTGGGGGTGGGGAAGGGTGCGCGCATGGGTGTGCTGTTCAAGCATGCCGAAGCGCTTGAGCGCTTGAGCAGGGTAGAGACCGTTGTGTTCGATAAGACCGGCACCTTGACGAAGGGTGCCCCGGAAGTCACCGACATACAGGTGTTCGATCCCGCATGGAACGAAGAGAAGCTCTTGCGTGTTGCCGCAAGTGCCGAGCGACTTTCCGAACATCCGCTCGCAACGGCGATCGTACAGTGCGCCCGCGCACGTTCGGTCCGGCTTTCCGAGCCACACGATTTCGTTGCACATGAAGGGATCGGAGTGGATGCAATGATCGACCGTGTCCAGGTCACGGTACGAAAACCGGTCACCGTGGAAGCGGAACGGCCCGAGATCGTCGCGTTTCGTGAGGCGGGCAAGACCGTGGTCGTGGTCTCGGTCGACGGTGCGTGTATCGGTCTGATCGCCATCGCGGATACGGTGCGCGCAGATGCTGCTGCAACCATAGCCACCTTGCGTGCGCAAGGTATACGATCGGTGCTTCTTACCGGAGACGACCAACGTGTGGCGAAACATATCGCAGCAGAGGTCGGCATCGAAACGGTGATAAGCGATGTCATGCCCGCGGAAAAGGATGCGGTGATACAAGACCTGCAATCGGATGGTGCGGTGGTCGCCATGGTGGGTGACGGAGTGAACGATGCGCCGGCCCTCGCCCGTGCGGACGTCGGTATCGCCATGGCGACCGGTTCGGATGCGGCGATCGGATCGGCCGGCGTCACCTTGCTTGCGGGAGACTTGCGTAAGTTGGGGCACGCGCTCAAACTCGCACGCATCACGATGCGCACCGCCCGACAGAACCTCTTTTGGGCGTTCGCCTACAATGCGGTCGGTATCCCCCTTGCCGCAGGTGCGCTCTACCCTGCATACGGCATTATGCTCGACCCGGTGTTTGCGGGTATCGCCATGGCGGGAAGCAGTCTTTCGGTCGTTATGAACTCGCTTCGATTACGAACTCGCACCATCACTGTATGACCACTGAAAGAAGCACCATCGTACTCTACGTACTTGGCATGCACTGTCACGCATGCGAGATCAGTATCACGGACATCGCCTCCGGCCTTGCCGAGGTGGAACGAGCTACGGTCGATCGGCAACGCGGCACGCTCACCCTTTCCGGAGCATTCACGCGCACAACGGAAGACCTCGCTTCCGAACTCGAACCTCTGCTTAAGGAACACGGGTACCGCGTATTCACAGCACCACCGCAGGCATCGGAGCCATATGTGTGGCGAGAACTCTTCATTGCGCTTCCGCTCGCCATCTCAATCATCATTGCGCTTTGGTTGCTGCGTTCGATCGACATCGCTTCGTTTGTGCGCGCGGATTCCATCTCCTACGGTACCGCATTTCTCATCGGCGTCGTTGCTTCACTCTCAACGTGCATCGTGGTCGTAGGCGGTTTCGTCCTCTCGCTTTCCGCCACCTTTGCACAACATGCCGGAACCGCGCGTCCGATGCTCCTGTTCCACGGTGCTCGACTGGGAGCCTTTTTCCTCCTCGGTGGTGCGCTCGGGTACTTGGGTTCTTCCATTTCCATTTCGTACATCGTAACATCGACGATCGGCATTGCGGTTGGCACGATGATGCTTATACTCGGCATACACCTTACCGGTCTTGCACCACGTCTGCGTGTCCCCACATTCTCCGGTGCCGTGCTCACCTACATGCGACGACTTTCAGGAATGCGGGCTGCCCCGATCGTGGCGGGCGCACTCACGTTCTTTCTTCCGTGCGGCTTTACGCAAGCGATGCAATTCTACACACTTTCCGCGCAAGGTTTCTTAGAAGGCGGTCTCATTATGGGGTCCTTCGCACTCGGCACCTTGCCGGTCCTTGCCGCACTGTCGTTCGGTTCGTACCGAGTGCGCACACACCCGTGGTCCGGCGTGTTCTTCAAGACCGCAGGTATTCTCATCGTCGCGTTCTCGTGCTATACGATCTCGCTGTATCTTCCTTTATAAATACTTAGCTTTTTTCCCACCATGAAACACACCAGAATACTCCTCTCCGTCACACTGTGCGTCGCGCTTGCCGTTGTTGCGTTCGTCATGCTTCGGGCCGATCCGAAACGATCGTTCGAGCCGGAACTTGGACAAGGGAACGTGTATCTTGAAGGCGATGTGCAGGTGGTCGAGCTATTCGTTCGTGGCGGTTATTCACCCGAACTGAGCGTCGCGTCTTCCGGTGTTCCGACCATACTGCGTTTGAGGACCGAGGGCAGTTTTGATTGCTCGACCTCGATCGTCATACCGGAGATCAACGAACGTCGCACGCTTCCGTTTACCGGCGTTACGGACATACCCCTCGGTACTCGTACCGAGGGCGTACTTTCCGGTGCGTGCAGTATGGACATGTATCGCTTCTCGGTGGAATTCAGACCATAGCGGGTCCGTATGCGGTATACTGTACGTCATGAACATGCGATATGGTGCGTGCGTGCGGGAACGGTGGTATCGATACCGAGCGATCGTCGCGGCCACGTTCGCGATACTTGTTGTGACGGCATGTGTCGAGTTCCTTTTGGGACGCAGCATGTTCGGACCGGACGGCCGCTTCGGGTGGTGGAGTGGTGACATCTGGGCGAGCGATAATTCGCAACGGGTCGCCGATGCGTACTCGTTCTCGCACGTCATCCACGGGATCCTCTTTTACGCACTGCTGCATCTCTGTGTGCCGCGACTTTCGATGCGGTACCGCTTTACTATTGCACTTGTTCTCGAGGCGGTATGGGAAGTGCTCGAGAACTCTCCGCTTATCATCGACCGGTACCGTGAAGTGACGATCGCGCTCGGGTATGTGGGAGACAGTATCTTGAACTCGCTTTCGGACATCCTCATGGCGGCGATCGGTTTCGGAGTCGCCTATGCGTACCGGGTGTGGGTGAGTGTCATCCTTGTGATCGTGTTCGAGCTCGGGTGTTTGTGGTGGGTCCGTGACAACCTCACACTGAATATCGTGATGCTCGTGCACCCGCAGGAGTCCATCAAGCAATGGCAATCGGTGGGGCATGAGGACCTACTTGGAACAGAGTCTCTCTTGAACCAATGATCGCGTGACTGTTCATAAAACAACATATCACGAGAACTGTCCACCCTTCGCAAGGCGTTTCGTTCCATGTTCCTGTGGTATACTTGGTCGCATACCGGCCGTTGTTTACCTATCAATGCTATGACAAAACCTTCCACATCCTCATCCTCCTACGGTGCCGACTCGATCACCGTACTCGAAGGCTTGGAGCCGGTGCGCAAGCGTCCCGGCATGTACATCGGTACGACCGGTACCGATGGTCTCCACCACCTCATCTGGGAAGTGTTCGACAACTCGCGCGATGAGGCGATGGGTGGCTTTGCGGACGACATCGAGGTGGCGCTTTTGCCGGGCAACCGGGTGCGGGTGGTCGACAACGGTCGGGGCATTCCCGTGGATATTCACAAACAGACAAAAGTTTCAGCGCTCGAAACGATCATGACCACGCTGCATGCGGGAGGCAAGTTCGGAGGTGATGGCTACAAAGTGTCCGGGGGTCTGCATGGCGTGGGTGTCTCGGTGGTGAACGCGCTTTCCACCTACACCAAAGCGGAAGTACATCGCGACGGCGGTCGTCACATGCAGGAGTACAAGATCGGCGTGAAGCAGGGCCCCGTCAAGCGACTCGGTTCGTCCGAACGCAACGGCACCATCATCACCTTCGAGCCGGACCCGACGATATTCAAGGAGGTCGTCTTCGATTGGAAAAAGATCGTGTCGCACCTCCGACAGCAGGCGTACTTGGTGAAGGACATGCGCGTCACAGTGCTTGATCTGCGAGTGGTCGATCCGAAGGAGATCAAGTTGGACAACGCTTTCTACTTACATGAACTCCACCTGAACGCTCCCTCGATGACGTTCTACTTCGAAGGAGGTCTCCGGTCGCTCATCACGTTCTACAACCAACACCAGCAACCGCTTCACAAGAACATCTTCTATTGCGAAAAGACCGATATCGACGAGAACATCGTTTCGATCGAGGTCGCATTGCAGTACGTGGATGACATCAGTGCTCGGATCACCGCCTTCGCCAACAACATCTACAATGCCGAAGGCGGGACGCACCTTACCGGTTTCAAGACCGCGCTCACCCGCACGATCAATAACTATGCGCGAAAAGCGAACATCCTCAAGGAGAAGGACGAGAACCTGAGCGGAGATGATGTGCTCGAAGGACTGACGGCGGTTGTGTCGGTCAAACTCCGCGAGGTGCAGTTCGAGGGTCAGACCAAGGCCAAGCTAGGCTCCGTGGAGGCACAGAGCGCGGTGCAGACCGTCTTCGGCGAGCAGTTCGGCGTCTTTCTTGAAGAGCATCCCGATGATGCGAAGGCGATCATCAACAAGTCTCTGCTCGCGCTCAAGGCACGTAAGGCCGCAAAAGCCGCAAAGGATTCCGTACTACGCAAAGGTGCGCTTGACGGCATGACTTTGCCGGGCAAGCTTGCAGACTGCCAGACCAAAAAAGCGCACGAGTCGGAGCTTTTCATCGTTGAGGGAGACTCGGCGGGTGGCAGTGCGAAGATGGGCAGGGACCGCCGCACGCAAGCCATACTTCCGCTCCGCGGAAAGATCTTGAACGTCGAACGTGCGCGCCTCGACCGCATGCTTGCGAGCGATTCGGTGAAAGATCTGGTGGTCGCGCTCGGTACCGCGATCGGGGACGTGTTCAACATCGAAAAGCTTCGGTACCACAAGATCATCATCGCCACCGACGCCGACGTCGACGGTGCGCACATCCGCACCCTGTTGCTTACATTGTTCTACCGACATTTCGAACCGATCATTGACGGTGGATACCTGTACATCGCGCAGCCACCTCTCTACAAAATAACCAAAGGTAAGGAAGTGCACTACGTATACAATGACGAGGAAAAGATGAAAGTGCTTAAAAAGATGGGGGTGCATGAAGAGGAGGCGCAGTCGATGCAGGAAGATGAGGAGGGTGCCGCAGTCGAGGTGGAAGAGGATGTTGTCGACACGAAACGTGCACCGAAAGTGAGCATCCAGCGTTACAAGGGTCTCGGAGAAATGAACCCGGAAGAGCTGTGGGAGACCACCATGAACCCTGAGAACCGGGTACTGAAGCAGGTGAACGTGCTCGATGTGGAGGAAGCGAACCGAGTGTTCGATACGCTCATGGGAACCGACGTGCCGGCGCGAAAATCGTTCATTCAAACGAACGCCAAACTCGCTGAGCTCGACATTTGACGACCGTACAGAAGCGTAAACACACAAACCGCCTCAAAGGGCGGCTTGTGTAGATCTTACGTTGCGTGCTATTTGAAGGTCACGGATACCGCATCCTTGTTGTTACCTGCAGGATCGCTCGTATCAAGGGTGATGAGCTCCGCTCGTATCGTACCCTTTCCCTTGTCAGGCAACTCATCAAACCCGAGCGTGAACTCCACCTGCATGCCGGGTTTCAGCGGCTCTTGCAGCGGGCTCGTGTACTTGTACGAAGGATCATCGGCGGTCGGCACATAAAGCGTGAAGGACCAGAGTGCCGAAGTGGTCTCGCCGGTGTTGGTCACCGTAAATACGACACCGGCTCGCTTGTCGCTCGGTATGGGCGAAACGGGGAAGAATGTGCGTTTCTTGGCGACGTCGATATACACACCGGTCTCCTCGATATTGATCGCAAGATCGGCCGGTTCCAATGAGCGGACCGGCTGTGTCACCGGAACCGTGACCTCGCGCGGAACTTGGGTCACGGTCGTGCGCTCCGCAGGCAGGCCTTGTGAAGTCGTGTCGGTGTTTGACGACGTGGTAGCCACCGACGCGGTTGATGTTCCGGAATCCGACGTATCGGGTGTGGTGTTCAATACTGTGATCAAGGTGTTGTCGGATACGACACCGACGCGGACAAAGAGTTCAAGATCCGCATAACGACGTACCTGTGAAAGCGGGAGTATGCGAGTCGAAGAGGTGCCGACCACCGTCCATTCATCGCACGTCGGTTCTTTCCAAGCGCCTTCAGAGTAGACGCGCAGTGTGACGGAAGAATCGCACCCGTATCGAAGTTCCGCGACTGGTTCGAGCGAGGGACCGGTGTATTCCCAGGAAATGGTAGCTTCTTCGAACGCCTCGAATGAACGGGTCGAGAGATCGAACCGAACAGACTCTTCCGGCGCCTTGCGGAACACGGACACAAAGGAGGAAACCGCTGCGGTCACTCCCTCACCAACGTTCGGCACATACCGCACTCCCTGCACCACGATCCAAGCGACGAGCGCGAGGACGGAAACAAGTCCGGTCATCGCAAGTGCACGCATGATGCGTGCGGCCCATACCTCACTGTTCGATCGGTGATGCATGTTCTCTTGTTCTTCCATACGTGATGTAGTTATCGGTGGCCCATGTCGTCGCACGGGTGTATATCAATAATACTACAATGATAGCATGGTATTACGTCTGTGTCAATACACTGATCCGTATGTATGGTTGCACACTCCCGCATAGTACGCAGAGCGTATTGACAGTAAAGCATGTACATGGTATTATGTACTTACGTGATCTAGCGTATAAACGCACAATTCATTTAACAACCATGAATCACACCGACGTACGCACATTTCAATATCGAAGCGGAAGCCTCGAATTCTACCAACGCCAGCTCGATGCCATAGTGGCAGAGTTGCCAACGACACACGATACACTCCAAGCGCAGGTGCCGGAGCGCGCATCGTATGATCTTGATCAGAGCGGGGATGTGCTCCATACCGATGCATACATGATCCGTATGTATCGGCCGTTGGAAAAAACTCGATTCACTGACACATCGTTCGGCGAGGTGGTAAACGACCTTGTGGTGTTGAAGAACGCATTGGTCGCATTTGTTTCAAGACACTTGCATATTGTCGCCGAGCGAGTGAGAGACACCCTCGAACGATCGATGCACGGTGAAGCAACACGTGATCTGACACCCGCATTCCGTCCGACCGAGACGGTACAACTGACCAACAAGTTTACACCGATCCGCATCACCATCATCGATCATGGGAACGGTGTGACCGATTTGAGCCGTCGTATACGTTCGGCCTCACGAAGTACCTGTGAGATCGTGTCTTCACACGCACATGGGATGGCGAACGATGGATACCGCTCGAGATTTTCCATGCTTCTTGAAGCGTGTTCGATCACCTTAGACTGGATCATTGGGAATGCCGAGACGGAACGTGACCGAAGACCCGCACACCTCCGTGATGTAATGAACAATGCTCGAAATAGGCACACTGCCGACCGTGCGGTCCGCTCATTTAAGTTTGGCGAAGCAACGAATGTCACACCATTGACAGTATAAGTAAATGGAGGTATAATATACCTAGTACCGTTCGACAAGAACATCGTATGGAACGAACACCACACAGTATACGTATTGGCATTTCGAGCGGCGTGGTTTTTTTCGTGCTCGCCGTGTTCCTGCATGCGATAGATCTTGTGCCGGAGCAACAACAGGTATCTGCCGAACAAGGCGCTCTGTACACCGAAGAGGTGGTTGATGCGGGTGTATCGGTCGACATACCGGTATCACGCCCATCTCGTGTCGTCATTGAGTCGATCGGTGTTGATACGATAGTCCTCACACCCGAGAGTTCCGACATCGAGGTACTGGATCGTGCGCTGCTTTCCGGTGCCGTGCAGTATCCCGGATCTCCGAATGCGGGAGAGGATGGAAACATGCTTATATTCGGTCATTCAAGCTACCTTCCGGTTGTTAAGAACAAAGCGTTCCAGGCGTTCAATGAGCTTGGCACACTTTCACCCGGAGATCTGATCACCGTGTACGGCGAGACCCATCGATATGAGTACGTGGTCAAAAGTGTGCGTCTTGCTCGAGCGCAAGACACGGTGATCGATTTTTCGGCGCGAGAGCCGACACTTACGATCGCCACTTGCAACACGTTCGGTCAAAAACAAGAGCGATGGGTGGTCAACGCCACCATGGTGCGGGCGGAGCCGCATCAGTTCAGATAGGAACGCTCGTGACGATTTCCGCTTGAAGTCGGATCTTTATCAGAAGATAGTAGTTGAATATACATTAATAAAGTACCATGAACCATCACCGCACAATTCATTCATACGTTCGAACTTTCACGAGACGATCGGTCATCTTGGTCGCGCTCGCAAGTTCGATTCTTCTCACCTTGTTCTTCATGGAGGGTATGCCATTCGTTTCGTATACCGATCGAGGGCATGCGGAGGAGGTGACATCCGATGTGACCGTCGAACTCACCGAGCGAGCATTCACTTGGCGGGGAAATGTCGCACTCGAGTCATATGAAGTGACCTACTGCGATGGGACGGTGGGCTCCGTACAAACCGGCTCATGGGAGAACGGTGCCACGCTCGACACGGATGGGGCGATCGCTTCGGTCAAGGCATGGGGAACAGGCGGGGCGGTAAGCGCCGTCTCGCGCATTTGTGCCGACGTGGCGAGCGTTGCAAGCGCACCGGTGTGCCCTCCGGCCGATCTTTCCGTGAACGGCAATACGTTCAGTTGGACCGGCTGTCCGCACATGGAGCGGTATACGGCGACGTTCTGTGATGCCACATCGGTGGGTCCCGTGTACGGTGAATGGAACGATGATGTGACCATCGACTTGGGGAAACGGATCGCCAGTGTGCAGGCGTGTGGAAGCGATTGCCACAAGAAGGTCGAGCAGAGCTGCCCTCCGCCGACGCCTGAACCGGTTGCACCCGCATGTCCGTTCGTTGAAAGTGCGTCGACGACCGTAGTCAGGTTCGATCAAGAAAAACTGTACTCGAACGGCTCCCTTGATGAGGCACAAAGTGCACCGTACTCACTTTCTCTTTCGAGCGGATCGTACAAAGTGGAGACCGCCTCGTGGGACGGGTACCTGAGCCGAACAACGGTCTCACAACCACGTGAATCATGGCTTGTCGAACTTCGTGATGGGACAGGTGTGGTCACCACCTCGAACTCAACCACCGACCTTGCGGACAATGTCGTCGAATCGTTCATACAGGAAACCGTGAACCCATCCCTTGTCGTTGATCGACCGGCCAGCTCTTTGGTGGTACGCCATGCGGCATATCCTGAAAACACTTCGTACAACAGCGTGGTGCCGATCTGCGCGGCGTTCACCAAATTGCCGCCGAGCATTCCTTCCGGCCCTTCGTGCAGCGCGAGCGTCACTCCTTCGAGCATGAAACGCGGTGGTCAGGCAACCCTTTCATGGACCAGCACCGGTGCGGTCACGGCTTCGTTCGACCAGGGTATCGGCACGACCACATTGAATGGTACGCTCTCCGTGTCACCGACGAACGATACGACCTACACCGGCACATTCGTCGATGCTGCCGGCTCGACCACCACCTGTTCCGCGAGGGTATCCATTACGAGTGGTGGCGGTGGGGGTAAATGCTTGAATTGTGATGATGATGAGGAAGAAGAGGAAGAAGAGGAAGAACGCACTCCAACGTTTGTGCTTGGAAAGACGATCTCGCGTTCCGGCACGACGATCACGCTCGACCAGATCCCGTACACCGGTTTTGAAGCCGGTCCTGTCGCAACGGCATTCTTCTGGTTTGCCGTGTTCATGTTGAGTGTAGGCATAGGATATCTTATTACCACGCGACGTCCGCTCACGCGATTCGCTGAGACGATCGCGGTGCGTGAGTACCGGACCGATACCCGGAACACTCCCGATATGCCCATTGAACAGAACGACAGGATCATCGATCTGTCGTTGTATGATGCGCCGGTCGTAACGGCGGTCGCACCCGAAAAGCGCTCCATCGAAGACCGCGCACACCAGGACAACATTCTTCTTTCGCCCGAATCCTTGCGCATCATCAACGGTGTTGTCGCGAACAAGTCTGTGGATCGAGATGTGTTCCTGAAAGAGCTGTTCGATAAAGCCATCGCGACGTATACGCGTGAAGACGGGTGGATCCTGCTTTCTCAGGAGCGCACACGATCACTCTTGGAATCTCACGCGTTTGAATCTGATGCTCGACCGAGTTTGTCCGACCGGCCTGAAGCCGCTACGCCTGTGAAGCGTGCGATCGATCAAGAGAGTGGTGCACGGCCGGTGTCGACACATACTGTACAAGGGGGTGACAGAATGCCTGATATAACGGCGCGAACGATCGAACGGTTTGACCTTGAGACCACACTCCCCTTGTTCCTGGATCACTTGAATGCAAAGGAGCAGCAAAAGGGCTTCGAGCTCCTGCGCCAACTTCTTACCAAGGGAGTACCGGTCGAAACATTCATCACGGTGCTCGTGCGTAAATTGGATGATGTCTACAAACATCGTCTGGAAGGGAATCACAGTCCCGACCACACGGTAGCTGCGAAGACCGCCACCTGGAGCAATGCCGACTTCGAAGCGGTGCTCGGGATCTTGGTCGAATGCATCGATTACAGCTATTCGAGCAACAAGGTCGGCACCAAGGTCGCGCTCACGAAACTTTTCGCGCGGGTGTAGCAGAGTGGTGTGATACAACTGATCAGAACCAAAAAAATGCCCTGCGAGTGCGCAGGGCATTTTGCTGAAAAAGAGGCGGTTTATTTGAACGCGTTCCGTAGAATCAAGCCGCGAAGCTTGGCGGTGGTCTCGTTCGTAACCCGCGCCGCTTCCTGCGCAACGCGACGCAAAAAGGGAATTCTAAATCCCGTTACCGAGGCTACGAACGACAAATCGTCCACAGTAACTGCAGAATCTCGAGTCATAATTGCCCGTGCCGCGATTGTCCACAACAGAAGTTGTTTCAACCTCCAACATTCTGTGTAGGTGCACTTATCTGCACATTCGAGATTCTTCGCCTTTGAACTCAGGCAATTAAGCACCCTCTGCATCTCTCGCTGTGAGAGGTGGTTTTCATGCAACTCGGGTCCGATTATGCACAAGAGTGCTTTTCGGTGCGCATCGTTTTGCGGTACGCACTCCAAAAAAAACGTTTTGATTTGTTTTCTTGTCGATTCGTTCATGCACACCCCCTGTTGTGCTTCAGTTTGTCCAGAAAATATTATACTATTATTTGCAATAATGACAATACTTGCACCAAACCGCATGTGCGTGCACCATTATGATATGTTTCGCTCCCGTACCTATGTCGCGCTGATCGTCTCGACGGCACTTCTTGCCGGCGGGTTTGTTTCGGCCGCCTCGCTCGCCTCTTCGGACTCGTCGTGGACGCCACAAAATCTGGTGGAACTTCTCATTGCGCGAAATATTATTTCGAGCGATCATGCGGAACGCGCACGTGCGTTCGCGCGAATTTTCTCTAGTGCTAACGAAGAAGCGCATCCGGCACCGATTGGCATGCACGATGCCGACAAGGTGCAGGTCTCCGTTTCGCAGCTCATCAAGTATGCGAATTCGGAATATGTCGAAGGTGACGACGTGGAGGGGCTGCTGCTACTTGTTGAAAACACGGCCGATGCCGAAGCGGTGCTTGAAGCGAAGCGTAAGTGTCAGGTCGTTTACCGGATCTTTTCCGACGAGGCGCTTGTGTACGACAGTGCGACTTCCGAACGGTGTAAGACCGACGAGCGCGTGTCGTACGTGCTGGGAGCGGGGAAGACCCGCATGTTCGAGGTGACCCACGCCTCGACCACACACCCGCTTCCCACGGGCACCTACCGATTCGAGCTCGAGTATCCCGGGTACGGTGGCGGAGAAAAGACCGTGACGATCCTGGAGCGTTAGTCGCGCATCGTCCCTGCGAGACGCACTTTCCTTACAACAGCTTCACCTTGTCCACCAAAAAACTGCGTTCACCGTTACGAATATTCACCTTGCCTTTGAAGGCGACGCACTTGTCCTGCACGAGCATTTCGCGGTAGGTCGAGTATGTCTCCGGAAACACGACCGCTTCGATCACATCCTCGTAATCGGCAATCTTGAGGAACGCCATGCGATCTCCCTTCCGGGTAGTGAACGGTTTCACCTCCGTCAAGATCCCGGCGATCGCCTCCTCAATACCCGCGTAGCCCTGTTTGACCTCAGCGATCGTTCTGAACTTCTTGAGTCGTTCACGATGCGCATCAAGCGGATGGCCTGAAACGTAGAGACCCAACAGCTCCTTTTCCCACGTCAACATCTCGCCCATGGTCGCCTGCTCGCACTCGGGCAGGGAAAGGGTGGTGCCACCGAAAAGCGAAACCTGGATCGCGCCTTGTTGCTGTTCACGGTAGAAATTGAGCAGGTCCTCGATGTACCGGTACATGCGTCCGCGCTTGTACTCGAAGGAGTCGAGTGCGCCGCACATAATGAGCGCTTCGAGCGATTTCTTGTTCAAGTTGCGGTCCTTGACCCGGGTGAGGAAGTCGGACAGGGAGGTGAAAGTGCCGCGTGCCGAGCGCTCTTCAATGATCGCCTGCGCGATACCTTCTCCGAAGTTCTTGATGGAATTGAGTCCGAAACGGATCGCATCTTCGCCGTCTTTCTTCACCACGGTGAAGGTGCCGAAGCTCTCGTTCACATCCGGCTTCAGCACGCGTATGCCCATGCGGTGGCACTCGGTGACGGCCTCGCTCACTTTGTCGATATCGCCCGAGTCCGCGGTAAGGATCGCCGCCATGTACTCGACCGGCCAATTCGCTTTCATGTACGCGGTCTGGTAGGCGACCTTTCCGTAACTTGCCGCATGGGCTTTGTTGAAGCCGTAACCCTGGAACGGCTCGAAGAGCTCCCAGATCTTCTCGGCCTGTTCCTTGGTCATGTCGGAGTATTTTTGACAGCCCTCCACAAAGATCACGTGCTGCTTCGCCATTTCCTCCGGGATCTTTTTACCGACCGCCTTGCGGAATTTGTCGACGCTCTCCCAGTTGTAACCGGCGAGCTCGAGTGCGGTGAAGAGCAGGTCGTCCTGGTACACGAGTATTCCGTAGCTCGGTTCCAAGAACTTGCGGGCCTTTGGATGGAAGTAGCGCACCTGTGCGCGACCCTGCTTGCGCGCGATGTATTCGGGGATGTTCTTCATGGGACCGGGACGGTAAAGTGCGATCATGGCGTTGATGTCCTCGATCTTGGTCGGTTTCAGTTCCTTCAGGTAACGAGTCATTGCGGCTCCATTCAGCTGGAAGACGCCGCCCGTCTCGCCCCGTGCAAGCATCTCGTAGGTTTTTGCGTCGTCTAGGGGGATGTTCTCGATATCGATCGCGACTCCGTGACGTTCATTGACACGTCTCATCGCATCCGCCAAGATCGAAAGGTTCTTGATCCCGAGGAAGTCGAATTTAAGGAGCCCCACACCGTCTTCACCGACACCGTGCATATCGTATTGCGTGATGAGCTTGCCACCACCCTTCGGGTCGGGCTGAACCGGAACGAACTCGGAAAGTGGGGCGGGTGCTATGACGACACCCGCCGCGTGTACACCAACATGGCGGGCACACCCCTCGATCTTCTTTGCAAGGTCAACGATCCGGCGGACGTCCTTGTCACGTTTGTAGAGCTCCGCGAATTCCTTTTCGCTTTCGAGTGCGTGATCGATCGTCATCGGAAAACCCTGTGAACCGAACGGTATCGCCTTGGCTATCTTGTCGCCGACCGCATACGGGTACCCGAGCGCACGCGCCACATCGCGTACGACCGCACGTGCCATCATCGTCCCGAACGTGCCGATCTGGGCGACGTTCGCATGGCCGTACTTCTCTTTCGTGTACTCGATCATCTCGTCACGCCGATCGTCGGCGTAATCCATGTCGATGTCGGGGGCCGAAGGGCGGTGCGGGTTCAGAAATCGCTCGAAGGGGAGATTCAGCTTGATGGGGTCGACGTTCGTGATACCGAGCACGTAGGTGGTGAGCGAGCCGGCGACCGAACCTCGAATGGTGGTGAGGATGCCTCGTTCACGCGCTTCACGTAAAAGGTCACCGACCGCAAGGAAGTATGCACCGTACCCCTTGTCCTTGATCACCTTGAGTTCGTAGTCGAGACGCTCTTTGAGCACACCTTCATAGGGCAGTTTGCGCCATTCCATGCCGGAGATCGCAAGGTGATGCAGCTCGTCGTCCGCAGTACGGCCGGAAGCGATGGGAAAGTCGGGAAAGTACCAATGACCGAGCTCGATGTGTACCGCACAACGATCGGCGACGATGCGCGTGTTTACCAGTGCCTCGGGTTCGTCCTTGAAAAGTTCTTCGGCGCGTTCGGGCGAAATGAATGAACGATCCTCGTCCTCGTGAAAACCCTCCACCTCCAGGTCCCCACCATTCTGGATGCGGATCAAAACTTCGCGTGCCACACGGTCTTCCGGTTCCAGGTAGTAGGTATCGTGGGCGGCAAGGAGCGGTGCGCCGGTGGACCTTGAAAGTTCTTTGATCTGCTCCTGAGAGTACTCATGACCCTCGATCTCCGGGTGGTGGGAAAGTTCCAGATACACGTTATTCGGGCCGAACACCGTTCGGTACCAAAGCACGGGCTCCGCTGCTTTGCGTGTGTCGAGGCCTCTCAGAGCGGATACATGCTCACCACGGTGAGAGGGTAGGATCGCGATCAGGCCTTCATGCCACCGCTCCAGTATCTCACGGTCCATGCGCGGCTTGCCGACGAACAGACCTTCCAAGTATGAAGCGGTGACGAGTTTAATGAGGTTGCGGTAGCCGATATCGCTTTCCGCAAGCAATACCAGGCGTGCACATGCTTCGTCGACACCGTGCTCCTGGTCTTTGCGAGTGCGTGGAGCAAGGTACGCATCGACACCGATGATCGGCTTGATACCGCTGCGTGTGCATTGGTCGTAGAACTCGATCGCACCGTACAAGTTGCCATTGTCGGTGATGGCGAGCGAATCCATGCCGAACTGCTTGGCTCGCTGCACCAATGGTTTTATCTTCGGCACGGCTCCCAAAAGCGAGTAGTGGGTGTGAGTATGCAGGTGCACGAAACCGGCCATGCGTACAGTATACCATGTGCATCGATCGATGTACGATGCGATGCCGTGTATACTGGAATGATGCGATATTTGGTCGGTGTTGACGAGGCGGGTAGGGGCCCCCTTGCGGGACCGGTGGCGGTCGGGGTGTTTGTCGTTACCGCCGACTTCGACCGAAAGACGCTTGCGGGCATCCGTGACTCAAAAGTACTGTCTGAACGTCAGCGCGAAGAGTGGTTCGATCGGATCGCGCAACTGCCGGCCATTCGCTCGGTGGCGCTTGTTGGAGCGAGTGAGATCGACCGGCACGGGATCGTTTGGGCGATCAAAACGGCGATGGTACGTGCGCTCGGACGCATACCCGCAAGCCCCGAAGATTGCACGGTGCTCCTCGACGGAGGGCTGCGTGCACCATCCGAATATACCGAGCAACAGACGATCGTCCACGGCGACGCAACCGAACCGCTCATCAGTGCGGCCGCCATTCTTGCCAAAGTTACCCGCGACCGTCGCATGCGAGTACAGAGTGAACGATTTCCGGAGTACGGATTTGAGGTCAACAAGGGGTACGCGACCGCCACACATCGTGCCGCAATCGAGCGATGCGGTCTCTGTCCGCTTCATCGGCGTACGTTTTGCCACTTCGGTACTCGGGAAACAGGTGAGAGGAGGATATCCCCATATTGACCGTGTGACCTTGCATAATCGGCAAAATCGGGTATAGTGTAGGCATGTCGGTACGCATGAAGCTCACCCACAGTAAGACGGCAAGCCGCCGCGCACACCATCGCGCAGGCGTGCCTCGTCTGGTGCACACCGCAAGTGGCACCCGTCGTATGCATTTTGTCGATGCGGTGACCGGTATGTACCGTGGCAAGCAGATCGTTGCAATCGGTTCGACGGACCCTTCAGCGAGCGCGACCGCAAAAAAAGCCTCCGCGAAGGAGAAGAGCGAGTAGTATACGAGGATAAGTGAAGTTTGATGCGGTCTTTTGAGCGCGTGGAACTTCGTATATTCTCACCGTACCTTTCCAGTATGGCATCAAATAGGCATCTTTCAAGATCAGTGGTCCTGCAAACACTCTTCGAGTGGGATATGAACATGGAAGAAACACAACGCTCGGCAAGCGCTGTGGAGACTGAAGAGGTGCTCATGCGTAATGTCGCTGAGTTTGCCCCGGAGTCGAACGATGTTCCGTTCATGAAGCGTCTGCTTCATGGTGTCGTCGAAAAGCGTCCCGACCTCGATCAGGTGATCACGAAGGCGGCGCCCGAGTGGCCGATCGATAAGATCGGTCGCGTGGACCGAAACATACTCCGTATCGGACTGTATGAACTCCTTTTCGCAGATCGTACGGAAGTTCCCGCAAAGGTCGCCATCAATGAAGCGATAGAGTTGGCAAAGAACTTCGGGGGTGATTCTTCCGGCAGATTTATAAACGGGGTCCTCGGATCGGTCTACAAGGAGCTTGGTGAGCCCGGCAAGGAGGAGACATCACGTAGCACAAAACGTGACAAGCGTCCCATGGTGCCATATGAACGAATGCCGGTCGAACGGAAGGCGGGAGCCGTCGTGTTCGCCCAAGTGGAACAAGATATCTACGTGGCGCTTGTGCACGATGTGTTCGGACACTGGACCCTTCCCAAAGGCGGCATTGAGGAAACCGAGTCAGCGGAGCAGGGGGTCGTTCGTGAGATCGGAGATGAGCTCGGGGTGACCGCAAAGGTGGTTCTGATGCTCGGCGAGAACGAGTACGTCGCGTCACATCCTGAGAAAGGAAAGATCAGAAAGCATGTCACGTACTTTCTTGCCGAATCACCCTTTGCGGATCTTCGTCTGGAGGAAGGGAAGGGTGGTCTCGATGACGCACGATGGTTCAAACTAGCGGACATACTGGAGCTCAATTTCTATCACGATATCTTACCCATCATTACGAAAGCTATAAACCTCCTTCTCAGTCCGGCCGAGCTGCCGAAAGGAGATTGATACATGCGCATGACCGAAGACCAGTTCGACTCACTGCACCAATTCGAACGCGCGATCGGAACCATTTTCCGCGACATCACGTTGCTTCGGACGGCATTTACGCACAGAAGCTACGTAAATGAACACCGTGGCGGACCGATCGAATACAATGAACGTTTGGAGTTCTTGGGAGACGCGGTACTTGAACTTTCGGTCACCCGCTTCCTCTTTGACAAGTTTCCCAACAAACCCGAAGGCGAACTTACCGCGTATCGTGCCGCACTCGTGAACACCAACACCATATCGGATGCGGCAACAAAGCTCGGCATCAATGCATATCTACTTCTCTCCAAGGGTGAGGCGAAGGACACCGGTCGTGCTCGTCAGTATATTCTCGCCAACGCCTTTGAAGCGCTCATCGGCGCCATCTACCTCGATCAGGGGTACGATGAGGCGAACCGCTTCATAGCGACACACATTTTTCCGCGTACCGATGAGGTGGTGGCACGACGATTGTGGCAGGACAATAAAAGCAGGTTCCAGGAAGAGGCACAGGATCGGGTCTCCATCACACCGAGCTATGCGGTACTCGACCAGGTTGGTCCTGATCATGACAAAGTGTTCACGGTCGGTGCATATTTGGGCAATGACCTTGTCGCAAAGGGTACCGGAAAGAGCAAGCAGGAGGCGGAGCAGAACGCCGCACTGACATCCATGAGACAAAAGGGCTGGCTCTAGAGACGGTGGGCTGCATATTACACAATAAAAACTAGTTGACTGTCAAGGGCGTTTGTGCTATACTTGTCAGTGCCCCCTGCAGACCGTTCTGCAGTTTTTTTGTTTGCAACAGTTCGGAACAGGGGTGCGGTCCACATGTTCGGCCATGGGTCGAGCGGGCCTTTACCATTAAGAATCGGCCTATTTTAGGAACGGTCATAGCATACGGAGTCATGGCGGCAAGTCAATTTGTCACCATACCCGGCTTGGCGATCGATCTGCATGATCGCGAATACGGATCGCGTACGGTACTTCTGGCGGGGAACAGTATTTCCGAGCGTGCGGAGGTGCGGTATCCGGACGTGGAAAACGAGGTCAGGGAATACTTCGAAGATATCCCGATCCTCGCCGAGGTTGCACGGTGCGAGTCTCATTTTAGACATGAGGATCCCGCAACGGGCACGGTCATTACCGGACGCCTCAATCCTTCAGATATCGGCGTGATGCAGATCAATCGAACCTATCACGAGGATACGGCAAAGAACATGGGGGTGGATATCTACACGCTTGGAGGGAATATGGCATACGCACGGTACCTTTATACGCAGTACGGAACACAACCTTGGCGTGCAAGCAGTGCGTGTTGGGGTTCGTAAATAGAGTACGCAATACACTGTTGCGTGCGATGAAAAACGGAGTATGCTCGTGCCATACTCCGTTATTTCGTCACCACCTTATTACGACGGAAGAGGGAAGGTGGTGCAGCACATGGAGATCAGGATGGCGGGTGTCATCAAGTGATACGAGTATGTTCGCCCTATCCGCAACAACAGGATCGTGCATTCGTGCGATCAATCGCTCGAGCGTTTCAAACGTGGGATACAAACAACCCATGCGGAAACGCCGAATGTGCGGGTCGATACTCATATAAGACCATGGATTGGAAGGTGTTGATGAAGATCGTGTCAGGCATCGTGGTGGTGCCGGTGTCCGTTCTTGCCGGCGTCTTGTGGAGCTGGTGGGAAAAAGCGACACTCGCACAAAAAGTGGTGACCGGCCCGCTCATACTGCCGATCATCCTCGTTGCCTGGGTCATCACACCGTGGTGGAATGATCTGTGACATTGATCTTTCGAACCGCGAAAATCGACCCGGCGATAGCGGGGGAGAGGACTGTTCTTTGCGGACCGGAAATCACGCTCGACATTCGAACATCTGAACCCGCAGGTATCTTCGGTCGATCGTCATGAACACACACCCGCAGAACTTTCCAGAGCATCGTCTATCGCGCCTCAAAATGCAAACAAGGTTCGATATGCGGCAGTCCTTATGGGGCGAAGGTTTCCGACCACTACAGGAGAGGACAGATACATGTCGCACAATATACCTTTTACGACTTCTACGTGCCACGTTATCCACAGGTACGATATCTCGGCATCGCTAGACCGCCCCGTTCTTCAGCATCGTCCTATACGACCTTGCTCGAATTATTCTGTCGCGTCATGTTCATTGATCGTTCCGGCCCGGATTCATCTTTGTTCATGCGACATGAGAACCTTTTGTCGCACGCTACGAATGGATCAACCCCGCGACCTCGAGGTCGCCATGGTTGTTCATGCCATTAAAGGCATGTGTGATCAAGTCCGCTCCCCCACCGTCAACGTCGCAGGTCACATAAATATTGTACGACATTGAGCACATGTGATATCCGTATCAATGTCGACGCATGCAAGGGCACCTCCATCCGTCGGGGAACCGGGGTGATGTATCGAGAGGGTGGTGTGCCCGAGCTCGTGATCGTCGAGAAAAACTCGGGAAGGGCGCATCATCTTCTCGTGGAGAGGCCGTCGTATGGGCTTGTGCGTGTGGACTACTCTTGGGGCAGGTGACGCGTGAAGTGTTTTTTGAGGGTCTCGTCGAGCGCCTTTTGAAATCGCATCGCGTGTTTGGGGGAGAGCACAAGTTCGCTCACCAACACCCCCCTACCCTCGTCTGGACGAACCAGTGCGAACTGAAAGATCACTTCCTCGTCAGTGACATTGATCTTAACACTGTTCGCATAAATGGGCTTTGTGTCGGGTGAGACACTGATCTGGATCTGTCGTTGTGTCGATTGTTCCATGGTGTATGTGGTGTTTAGTGTATAACTCAGACCTTCTTACTTATGGGGCGCGTCGAGCGCATGAACTTGATTATACTACAAATAACTCATCGGGTTCAGGTACGCCTCATATCCGGCAACGGGTACGCGTGCGGGCCCGCAGCTGGTGATCGCCTTCACATCTCCCAGCCGCACCACGTTCACTCCGGCGCTCGCAAAGACCGTGAAGTGCAAGTGTGGACCGGTCGAGTAGCCGGTATTGCCCGAGTAGCCGATCAGCTGACCCTTCGAGACCGCTTCGCCGGTGCCGACCGAGATCGCGGAGAGGTGTGCGTACAGGGTCGAAAGGCCGTTCGGGTGCTCGACAAGGATCCATTTGCCGTAGGAGAGGCAGCCTGGTGTCGCATCGGTGTTGCCGGTCTCGACCACTTTCCCACTCTGTGCTGCAAGTATCTTGGTGCCTTGTGGTATGCCGAAGTCGATGCCGTTGTGCCCCTTACCGTTGTACGCACCTGATTGTGCGAAAGCGGTATTGCCGAAGTACTGAGTGATACAATGTGCGTTTCCGAACGTTCCCGAACGACCGGCACACCCGGTCATGAATGAACCGTCAACTGGCCACGTGAGCACTCCAGAACCTGCTGCGGGAATAGTGGTCGGATTGAGGATGAATTTGATCTGTGCCTCATAAGCCGCCATTTCCTTTTCGAACTTTTCACGCGCCGCCTTTTTTTCCGCAAGGAGCTGCTGGTAGCCCGCCTCCTGGTTCTTGGTCTGCTTCAGAAGCGAATCCTTGTGCGTGCGCGTTTGGTCGAGGGCTTTCTGTTCACCCGAAAGTTCGCCCTTGAGCGCATCGAGGTCGGCGCGTTTGGTGATCGAGCGCGATTGCGCAGTCTCATATTCTTGTTTGAGCGCTTGGAGTGAACGCATGTCCTCGCGCAACGATTCTCGTAAGGCGGTCTGGTATTCGATCGCCTCCCATATCTCGGCGAGCGACTCATACGCAAGCAACATCTCGACCATGCTTTGACTCTCGTAGGTATCGAGGGTGCGGAACGAAGCGGCGACCGCCTCCTGATCGCGGAGTATTTCGAGCTCTTTGACCTGTATCTCTCGGCCGAGCTCCTCGATCTCGAGGTCGGTGGTGTTGATCTTTTGTTCGGTGGCCCGTACATCGCTCTGTATCTTCTTACGTGCGAGGTCGAGCTCATGGATCGCGTTCTGGAGGGTTTTCTTTTCCGCACCCACAGTGGTAAGTTCCTTCTCGTATTTGGCTATCTCCTCCTCGATCTTGCGCAGTTCCGCTTGACTCTGTTCTATCTTTGCGCGGAGCTCGGTTACGCTCTCCTGTGCATGTACGGTCTCATGCGTGCGTGTTGACATCGAAACGAACGCTGCTGCAAAAAAGCAGAGCGTGGAAACGATCATGAAGATTGAGCGGAATATGATCATAGGTGTACGGATCAGTGTGTGTCTTCGAAACATTCCACCGCACGATCGATGCGTGAGAGTGAGCGAGACCTTCCCAGCACCTCGAGCAGGAGGAACGGGTCGGGAGATCGTTCCTTGCCGGACAGTGCATAGCGAAGCGGCCAGAGTACGTTCCCCTTCCCTTCGGTCTCGGCAAACGGTTCGATCGCGGTTCGAGTGGTGTCGTAGGTGAACTCGCCATCAGGCAATTCCGCGAGTGTTGTTCGTACATGGCGTAGTCGTGCTCCCGTACGCTCGGGTGTCGGGTCTTTTTTCCACACAAGATCGGTCGGTCTGGGTTCGGGTTCCCGTACATAGAATTCGTATTCCCCGTCGGAAAACGCCCGCACCAATTCACCGGTCGTGGCAAAGCGCTCGATGAGGTCGTCGCATGCACGTGCCGAGGTGGAGAGCATACGTACGGTGTCAGGGTACTCATGGAGAGCGGAAAGCATCTCCGTGCGAACATCCTCCACTCGAAGCCGTTTGCGATGCTCGCGGTTGAACCACTTCAATCGGTTGACATCGAAGACCGCACCGCTTTTTTGGAGTCCATCGATCGAGAACGACGAAACAAGTTCATCGAGTGTGAACAGTTCACGATCGTTCCCGGGGTTCCACCCAAGGAGTGCGATGAAGTTTACGAGTGCCTCGGGGAGGTATCCTTCCGCAATGAATTGTCTGACCGCGGTAGCTCCCTTGCGTTTGCTCATCTTGGTCCTGTCGGGTGCGAGTATGAGCGGAATGTGCACATACACCGGTCGCGGGTACCCCAATGCCTCCTGGATCAGTATTTGTCGAGGGGTATTGCTGATATGGTCCTCACCGCGAATAACGTGGGTCACGCCCGCATCGGCGTCATCCACCACGACCGCAAAGTGGTAGAGGGGATCATCAAGCGACCTGGCGATGACGAAGTCGCCGAGCTCCGTCGTGTCGAAGGAAATGTCCCCTCTCACTTCGTCATGGAAAACGATGGTTTTCCCCGGATTACGCAAGCGCACCACCTCTACCGTGCGATCGGGATCATCCTTTGCCGGTTCGCGGGAGAGATACGCGTTGTCCATTGCGAGCAGTGCCTGGAGCTTTGTGCGATGGTGCTCCACACGCTCGCTTTGACGGATGAAAGAATCCCACGTGAGGCCCAAGCAACGCATGCCGTCCAGAATATCATCTTCGAACTCCCGCGTACTCCGCACGCGGTCGGTGTCCTCGATGCGAACCATGAACGTACCTCCCATGTGTCGTGCGTAAAGGAAGTTGAACAATGCGGTTCGGGCGGTGCCGATGTGGAAATGACCGGTCGGACTGGGTGCTATGCGGGTGATGATGGGTGTGTCAGGCATGCTGCGAAAGTGTTACGACTCATGTTCAACGGCGATACGAAGGATCTCGAGCGCAATGGTACGGGCGGCATCCGGCCGTTGGAAATGTTTTGCACCTTCGCGCATGCGGTCCAGTGTGGCGGTGTCTCCGAAGAGTCGATCGATCTCGGAAATGAGTACGTGCGGTGTACAGTTGTGCTGCTCGATGACCAGCGCACCACCCGCTCGCGCGTACGCGTACGCGTTCTCTCGTTGATCGCGACTTACGGTAACCGGAATGGGGACCAGTATCGCGGGCAACTCCCAAAGCGCAATCTCGAAGATGGAGCCCGAACCGGCGCGTGACACCACCAGGTCCGCTGCTCCCGAGGCCATGCGCATGTCCAGTGTGTTCAAGTGAGGGAACACCCGATAGCGCGAGCGATGTGGATGGTCTCGCAGATGCACATCGACGATCTGCTTGTACGCTTCGAAATTCGCTTTACCGACCTGATGGATCACCTGGTACCGCTCCAGGAGCTCCGACAAGGCCTGCAGAAGCGTGTTGTTGATGTGTTCGGCTCCTTGGGATCCACCAAGTACGAGGACGGTCTTCATGGTGGGGGTAAAGTCGAAGTGGAGATGCGCATCCTTCGTTTGGCGAATGCGAACATCCTTTCGAACGGGATTGCCGACGCATGCCACACGATCCTGAAACGGGAAGTACTTGACCGCTTCCGGATAACTGACCCCGACGCGGACGGCGTATTTGCCTGCCCAAATGTTAGCTCGTCCCGGCTTTACGTCCGAATCGTGGATGAATATGGGAATACGAAGCAGATGAGCCGCGAAAACGGTCGGAACCGACGCATAGCTGCCCTTACTGAACACGATATCAGGATAGATACGATACAGTTGCCAAAGTGCGGTCGGGAGCCCGATCATCGTCTGCAGGAAATCGAACACGTTTCGGAACGAGAAATACACACGCATTTTGCCGGCCGGTACATGGCGGTATTCCATGTTGTTCTGGTACAACAACCCCTCATCAAAGCGGTTGTTCGAGAAGAAATACAGTTCCGGCTGCACGAGGTTACCTTCACGAACGAGCTCGTTCAACTCTTCGACGACCGCGATCAATGGATAGAAGTGTCCCCCGCTTCCTCCCGTCGTAAAAACGATCTTCATACTGCGTGTTTGATTAGAGTGCGCGAGGTGTCTTTAACGATGATCTTTTGGTACCGTGACACATTGAGCACGATCCCCACCGCGGCGAGCGCGAACAATAATGATGTGCCGCCGTGACTCATGAACACAAGCGGTTCGCCGGTGAGTGGCATGACACCGATCATCGATGCGACGTTCATGAACGATTGGGACACCAATAGTATAACAATCCCAACGACGGTAAGTCCACCGAAGCGGTCGGATGCGCGGGAGGCAACGAGCAGTCCTCGAGCCGCGAACAACACATACAGTGACAGTATGAACACGCTTCCCACAAAGCCGAACTCCTCGGCCGCAACACTGAAGATCGAATCACTCGTCGGTTCCGGTAAGTAGCTGAATTTTTGGACGCTCTGTCCGTACCCGCGTCCGAACAAACCGCCTGAACCGACCGCGATCAAGCTCTGCTTGATCTGGTACCCCGATCCGGTCGGATCGCCCGCGGGATCGAGAAATGTGGTGACACGATCGAGCAGGTACGGACGATAGGCGACCAATGCCAGTATGCCGATCATAAGAATACCCGCAAGCAGCATGAAATGTCGCGTGCGAAGACCGGCGACTATCACCATTGCACCACCCGAAAGCGCAAGGAGAAGGAACGAACCGGTGTCCGGCTGTAGCAGCAGCAACACTCCGGATAGTGTGAGCGCGAACAATAAACCGCCAAGAGCGAAACGAATGTCGTTCATACGCATGTGAAAAGTGCTGTAGTACCATGCGATGAACAAAATGTAGCCCAACTTGAGGGCCTCGGCAGGTTGGAACGAGATGTTGCCAAGCAGCAACCACCGTCGGGCGCCATTCGCCTCATAGCCGAGGAATGGCACGAACACGAGTGCGGTGAGCAGAAGTGCGGCGCCAAAGCAGTATGGTGCCACTTTCTTAAGCGCCCGATACTTGATTTGTGAAAGAATGAAAAGCGCAAGAAGTCCACCCCCGACCCCGAGCAACAGCTGTGAGCGCGCGACATCCGAAAATTGGACTCCTTCGCGGGCAAGCAATCCGAGAGAAGCGGAACTGAATATGAAAAAACCGATCAAGACAAGCACGACGGTCGTGATGAGAAGCCAGCGATCGACGTGGGCGCCGCTCTGTTTCATAGTGAAGCGGGTGTGCCGGCAAGTGCGACGATAACGCCGATGAACGCAAGAATGGCTGATGCGACCCAGTAGCGCATGGTCACTCGATAGGGAGGCCACCCGAGCGCCTCAAAGTGGTGATGGAGCGGTGCGATCAAGAAGACCTTCTTGTTCCGAAATCGCTTGGAAAGGACCTGGATCACGTCGGAAAGTACGGTGACGACAAGGGGTAGCGCGATGATCGGAAGCACTGCGACACCCTTCCCCCCTCCGAGCTTGTCCGTCATAAAGGCGACGATCGTGAGCGACAGTGTGAGCCCCATAACACCGGTCTCGGACATGTAGAATCGTGCGGGGGGGATATTGAACCACAGGAATGCGAGCAGCCCGCCAACCACGGTCGCACAGAAGGCCGCCAGGTCGATCTGGTTCTGGGCGAACGCAATGATCCCGTACGATGAGAATATGATTGCGAATACGCCGCCAGCGAGTCCATCGATGCCGTCGATGACGCCTCCCGCATAGATCGCGATACCGACAAAGACGAAAAAGGGTATGAACAACCATCCCAGCTCCAACACCCCATCGAACGGAACTGAAACGCCGGTCACGCCGAGTTTCTCGTAGAACCACCACGCAGCAAATGCTGAGACGAGTCCGACCGCCAATAAGCGCTTTCGGAGCGGTAGACCTCCTGCAAAATGTCTGCCGGTCCCCCATATCTCGAGCAGATCATCGGCGGCGCCCACCGCGGCTCCGGCAAGAAGTGCGAACACCGGGAGCCACGTCTGGCCGCGCGAAAAGAACTCCAGCTTTTCGAGTACGGGACCACCCAGGTAGCGCTCGAGAAACCAGACTCCGGCGATGGTGATGAGCACCGAACCCCAAATGACCGAACCACCCATGCGCGGAGTGCCGACCTCTTTGTCTTTGTGAAGCAGGTCGAACATGGGCGTATCCCCTCCCCCGTAGCCTTTTTTACCTGCGGTCTTTTTCCAACATTTGAAACGGTAGAGATAGTGGGATACGACGGGAGTGATCGCCATTCCGACAAAGAACGCGATCGCTGCGGGACTGAGGATCTTGATGAAATCTTCTATCATAGGAGCGTACGCAAGTATACCACCAACAACGCCCCTCGTGTTCCGACATCGCACATTCGTTGTGGACACTGCGAGGTTTCCTCGCTCATGGAGCAAACACGTGCTTTACTGCGGGCCCACTCCGACTCGAACGGAGGACGGCGGTTTTGGAGACCGCTGTTTTACCACTAAACTATGGGCCCTCCGCAAAGAAGTATACCACAGGTCCCGATACAAAAAAACACCGGCACGGTGCGTCTCGCCACCGGTGCGGACACTATTTTTTGACCTCCTTATAGACGACCGTTTGGCGGATCGTCGGATCGTATTTTTTAAGCTCAAGCTTCTTTTCCACCCGCTTTTTGTTGCGGTTGTCGTACCGCACATGCTTGGACTTGGTGCTTCGAAGTTTTACGATATGATCTTGGGACATACCTACAGTATACATCAACCGTAGAATATTTCAACCCGTGTATACGTAAGTCCTCACAGCATCTACGAAGCCGGAAAGTGCGCCATGTTAGGCGGTAAGACTTGGCCTAGCGGCCCGGAGTGCCGCCTAACATGGCGTACTTTCCGGCTTCGCTACACGCGGGGTGTGACGTTACGTGTATACGGGGCTGGATCGTGGACTGATTCTGACTCGCCTACTCGGTTTCCTCGAGCTTGTTCGCACCGCAATACTCGAGACCGAGGTTCCCCCGCTCTTTCAGCACCGGGTCGGATTCAACGTGGATGAAGAACGGAAAACCGCAGAGGTCCGCACGTTCGCCGTTGAATAATTGTGCAAATTCGGATTCGGCACGCATGCGTGAGGCGTTGTACGGTGCCTGTGTGAGCACTACGTCGACGTACGCACTCCCGTCAGGAATGACTACGATGTGTGTTGTATGTATGGCAGTCTGAGCAACAAAATACCATCGCTGGTCCGTAACGGGTGACGGTACCTGCTGAGAACTCAGTATGATCTCATGTAAGTAACGTAATTGGTGCGGTAGCATGGGTTCGGTCCCCCCCTGAGAGACCGGAAAATTTGTAGTCTCACCAAACGCATCATCGGGTGCGTCTTCCTGTGACATGCCCGCTCTGTCCGCGTCACCAGTGGAATCGGCACGTTCCGGAAAGAAGTCGGGTGCGGCTTCGCGCGATTGCATTGAGGAGCCTTTGGCACCATTGAGTAGGTAAAAAATATACAATGTACCGACGACAAAAAAGATCAATGTTGTCGCACCTAGAATTTTTGAGATCGAGTACATGGTCAAAAATGCATCAGCTGGCACATTACCTGCCGGGGCATGTGGCATGGCTCACATGTGTATGATCCGCTTCAAGCGCAGCCCGACCTGCACAACCGTTCTTTTCGATCGCCGCCTTGATGGCAGTAAAGAGCTCGGCTTCCTTGCCCGATTTGGCATTGAAATCCGCACCAAGTGAACCGACACCGGTTCCCCTGCCGTAGTGGCATGAACCCTCGCTGTGGCTACACGTTCCTCTCCCCAACTTTCTTTCACAGACAGAGTCTCCATTGGTGTAGTCGCAGGTTGGATTTTGCCATGCCTGCGGAAGGGTCAATTCATGCGTGTAGATATTTTGGCCATCTTTGAGACTGGCAACGGTTGGGTCGGACATGATGCAGTTAAGTAACGCGTCCATGCCCGGCCCGTTCACCGGTCCGGCCCCACCAAACTCCTCCTTGAGACTCGCCATATCATTGCAATCGTACTCACCGTCCTTCTTCGGAACAACCGGCTCGGTAACACTGAGACAGCACGGGATAGTACCACAGTCTGCAGAATATTTTGCAGTCGCACATTGTGCGCCGGTAGAGACGCAAACCCCCTTCTTGCTGGTATCAACGGTACAAGTGTTCCCAACCTTCGAATCCTTAAACTTGCAGCACTGCTGCCCGCTTCCGCAGGTGGAGTTGAACTGCGGGACGGGAAAGAAATCGGTCCCGCAATCAGCCCTGCAGTCGAGTCCACTTTTTGTACAGGTAAGACCCTGACGCACCGCCTCACCGAGTGTCAGCTCTTCGGCCTTGAGCGTGATCTGTGTCATCGGTGGAACGAAGCGGCAGTCTTCACTGCTTCCCGTACACAGTACCTTATTCCATGGACCGAACTCCATGATGTCACCTTCACCCCCAAGCAACTTCTTCAGTGCGAAATCGACCAGTAGGTACGCGGCAAGGATGATGAGTATGCCGATGAGGGTGTTCTTGAAGATACTGTGCGCCTTACTGACCGCGCTCGGGTTCGTGGGGGCGGTGACGTAAAGGATGCCTGCGTTCACGAAAAGGAGTGTGGCCATGACCGTCATGAAGCCGACAAGAAAGTTAAGGACCCGCTGCGCAAGTTGCTGGAGGTGACACACGCTGCACTCGTTGCAGTAAGTATACCCCGAAGCGCTGTCACCCGATACCTGCACATCATCACCGCATGGCACCAAGTCCGTCAAGAAAGACGCCGCCCGGGTGGTCGAGGGAATCGTGAGGAATGAAAGCGCCGAGATCAGTGCGGAACACAGTATGAGCGTTCGACCGAATTGAGCAAATGATACTATGGTGCGCATACGTATACCTCAGAGTACCACGCGCTGTTTACAGGCGGAACTCGATTATGCTACACTGTGTGGACAAGTGCGTCGGTGGCGGAGTGGTCAATCGCATTTGGCTGTAAACCAAACGGCTTCGGCCTACGGGGGTTCGAATCCCTCCCGGCGCACAATAGCCAACCCCAGAGCGGATGGTAGGGGGTTGTTGCGTTGTGCAGCCGGGAGGGATTCGAACAGGCGGAGGCCGCGAAGCCGACTCTGGAGCGGAGCGGAAGAGTCGTAGGCCGAGCCGAGCCTACGAGCACTTAGTGTTTGAGGAGTGGAGCGACGAATGACACTTACTGACTCGGAGGTCGAATCCCTCCCGGCGCACCTGCGGAAAAGCACTTCCGAAGGGGGCTTTTCCATAGGTGTCTTTGTTTAACTTCGCTCGAACCTATTCCAATCGCGAAGCGATCGATCTGCCACGCGTCGCGCGCGTGGTGATGCAAACTTTCTGCGTACACATTGGAGTTTAACGCACCCCTTACGCTTCGCCAGCTCGGCGTGTCCGCAAAACAAAATGGACTGTTCACCTTTTTGCAAAAATCGGAGGCGAAAAGAGGAAAAGAAGCAAAGATCATTTGATTTTTGCGGGTTCGCCAACTATTGACATATTCATTATTCTATGCCAAGGTGTACGTGGATAAAACCATTCATCAACTCAACCTACGAGGCACGATTCACATGAAAACCGCAGGCGTATTTGTTTTCTTTTTCAACCACCAAGGTCATCTTTTGATTTGCAAACGACGTGATAAAGATCTTTGGAATCTTCCAGGTGGGCGTGTTGAAGATGGCGAGTCGCCATGGGATGCCGCATTACGCGAGGTGCGAGAGGAGATAGGGGTCACTGCGCAGCTTGAGCGCCTTGTGGGTGTGTACTACAAGCCCGTACAGGACGAGGTGGTCTTCCAGTTCTTAGGCACCCTCGTGGAGGGTGCTCCCACCACGAGCGACGAGGTTGCCGAGGTGTGTTACGTCCCTGTCGACGCCCTGCCCCCGAACACCGCACCCATGCAGATGGAGCGATTAGGGCACTATATTACTGATCCCGCTACGGTGCATGTTGGTACACAAATCCCACGTACCTAGATGTATTTTTACCCTCTCTACCCCACACAACGGGTTCGATTCACCACCATCTCGGCGCACAATCGCCAACCCCAGAGCGGATGCTCTGGGGTTGTTGCGATGTGCAGCCGGGAGGGATTCGAACAGGCGGAGCAGCGGGTCCCCGCTCGTAGCGAAGCGTAGAGTGGGGCTGCGAGCAATTCCGTCGACATGCACTTCCCTGATGCAGTTTACGGCAATTCTTCGTAATACGGCTTCAGAAGGTCCGCATCCGAAACGCTTCCGGGACAGAAGCTGAGGCCGATGTTCTGAAAATTCTTCGGACCGGTAAGATCGGTGACCCGTTTGACGTACACTTTAAAATTACATGCTTGTGTCTCGGTCATGCCGGTTGCGGCAAGTAGCTCCGCTTCCGCCTCCTTGCGGTATTGGGCGGATGGCTCAGCAAAGATAAAGATGGAGAACCAGTCGAATACGACACTGTACTCAACATTGTAGGAACGGGTATCATACCCGATCACCTCTTCGGTCCCACGCGACCAGCGTGTACGCAACATCTTCTCGACCTCGTCGGTCATCTTCCACTCAACACTTTGTGGTACTTCGGGTTTTTGATTCGTACTGCTTGCATTTGGCTTTGGGCGTTCGGTACTGACCGGAAGGAATTCCTCAGGCGTTGAAGTTGCGCGGGGATCGATGCTGTTTCGTTGCTGGTATGCAAGGTAGCCGAACAAAATGAATACGGCGAGGAAAGTGAACGTAATTAGGATTGCAATGCCAGTTTTGTACATACTCATTAATTTATTTGTAGCCCCTCGCTATACACTTATTATATGAAGTTTGCCATGGTTTCCAACCCCTCTTGGCGAAGAGGTTTGCTGCCCAGCTCGAATTGAAAGCAGGGTTGCAGGCTAACTCTTTGCAGGCATTATATATATCCTCCTTTACGACCGTACACTGTTTCTTTGCACCCTTACAACAAACATTGCTCTTAGGACAGGTGCCGTAATCGGGCGAAATGCTGCTTGGACAATTGTTTCCTCCAAGTGAATGCGCGTCAAGGTTAATCTGCCACACTCCCCACGAAACGACGGTGCCGTCTGCACACGTGTCGCAACCTGAAGGTATGCACGCAGTCGTACCGCCACCACTTTCCGTGGCACATATACAACCCGCCATCGAAAGCGACGCCTCCGGCCATCCGTTTTCACGCAAATAATCCGGTGAGCAGTACCCTCCCGCAGGTGGTGGTTCTCCTTGAATTCTTCCATGACAACATACGAGCGATTGACTGCTCCCGCACTGTTCACTATTCGGTTCCGAATAATTGTCACCACATGCACCACTCGTGGTGCATGTCCCGGGAGCGTTGGTGAAATCCTCACCATCTCCGAACAGCGTACATGCGGTACCGTACTTATCGTTTGCATTATTGATGCAGCAGGTTTCGCCCTCCGCACAATCGGTACCATTCACCGGTTTACCAATACCGAGGCACGTTTTATTAGGAGAGCACACTCCCCCGAGTCCTCCGTTTGCCTGCGAAACTTGGCACTTCGCCTTTTCCAGCTCCGGCAGGACCAGATCATCCGCCTCGAGCGTGATCCTGCTCATTTTCTCTACATCGTGATAGGGGGAAAAATTATCACACAGGATGCTGTTCCATGGACCATAATTACCACCACTCGCAAGAGATTTCATGAACACGTCGGTGAGCAGGTATGCGGCCAAGAGGATAATGAGTCCGAAAAGCGTGCTCCTGAATAGACTGTGCGCTTTGCTTACATTCGAGGCGTTCGCTGAAGCGGTTGCATAGAGCATGCCCGCGTTCGCGAAAAGCAATGCGGCAAACGCGACCGCGAATGCGATGAGAAAATCGAGGCCGCGCTTGATGAGTATTTGAAAGTGACACACGCTACACTCGCCACTGTAGCGATAGGATGAACCCATGTCTTCCCATGTAGGTTCATCGCCGCACGGTACGATACCCTTCGTGTCCACACCCTCCACCTCTTGGTCGAACTCCATCGCCAGAGCGACCGGCGCCTCGAACATGCTCCATATGAAGAGTAGGGAGATGCATAGAAATAACGCGGTGCGTAACCGATCGAACTGCATGCGGACATCATACCACTCGACTCGCTCACACACCAAACGCCTGTGCACAGGCGTTTGGTGTGTGAGCGTATGCAGGGTCTTACCGCTCTGCGACCTCGAAGGGTCGTATCGCACTCATACGAGGTCTCCCTTTGCCTTTCTTTACGTCGAAGGTCATCTCTCCATTCTTGAGGTCGACCGTGACCGTTCCTCCTTCCTTTATGCCGTTCGTGACGAGCATCGAGGCGACCGGGGTCAGGATCTTGTTCTGAATGAGTCGCTTCATCGGTCGAGCGCCGTAGTGCGGGTCATAACCTTCTTTAGCAAGGTAGTCGACGACCGCATCGCTGACCGAAAGAGCTATCTCTTTACGCGCGAGACGATCCGTCACGATCTTGATCTGCATCTGGGCAATCTCGCGCACCACGTCACGGCTGAGGATGTTGAAGAGAATGATCTCGTCGAGGCGGTTCAGGAACTCGGGACGGAAAAAGTCTTTGAGCGAATCCATCACCTTGCCCTTGGCGTGCTCGTAATCGGCGACCTCGCTCGTGTCGGTACTGAAGCCCAAGCGACTCATGCGGTCGATGTGTTGCGCCCCGATGTTCGAGGTGAGAATGATGATGCTGTTCTTAAAGTTCACCTTCCTGCCCTTCGCATCGGTCAGGTGTCCATTGTCGAGCACCTGGAGGAGTATGTTGAACACCTCCGGGTGCGCCTTCTCCACCTCGTCGAACAGGAGCACGGAGTACGGGCGGTGACGGACCGTTTCGGTGAGGTTGCCACCTTCCTCGTACCCCACATAGCCCGCAGGCGCTCCGATGATCTTTGAGACGCTGTGGCGCTCCATGTATTCGCTCATATCGACTCGCACGAGCGCCTTCTCATCGTCGAACATGAACTCCGCAAGCGCCTTCGAGAGCTCGGTCTTACCCACGCCCGTGGGACCGAGGAACAGGAATGAGCCGATCGGGCGGTTGGGGTCGGCGATACCCGTGCGCGAACGGCGTACCGCATCGGCAATGGTGCGGACCGCTTCATCTTGCCCTTTCACGCGCCCCTTCAGAACTTCTTCCATGCGCGCCAATTTGTCCGCCTCCTCTTCGAGCATGCGAGCGACCGGCACCCCCGTCCACCTGCTCACCACATCGGCGATCTCCGCTTCGGTGATCTCCTCCTTGAGCACTCGGCGGGTCTTTTGGAGCTTTTTCAGCCGCTTGACGTGCGTATCGAGGTCGCGCTCGAGTGCGGGTATGGTGCCATAACGGATCTCCGCCGCCTTTGAGAGATCGGCGCTCGTCTCGGCATTCTCCGCCTCGACACGATGTCGTTCCAGATCCTTTTTGATGCGCTTTATTTCCGTAAGCGAGTCTTTTTCGTTGGTCCACTTCACTTCAAGCTCACGGGTGGTGTCGCGCAGTGCGGCTATCTCGGACTCGATCGACGCCAGACGTGACCTTGCGCGCGCCGCCACGGCGCCGGTCGAGCTTTCGTCCGCATCCTTCCGCACCGCTTCGCGCTCGATCTCGAGTCTTCGTATCTTGCGATGGGTTTCCTCAAGGACGGGCGGCTTGTTCTCAAGTGAGATGCGCAATGCACTCGCCGCCTCATCGATAAGATCGATCGCCTTGTCAGGCAGGTATCGGTCGGTAAGATAGCGCGAAGCAAGCTGTGCGGCGGCCACGATCGCATCGTCGGTGATGCGTACACCGTGATAGACCTCGTAGCGTTCACGCAGGCCGCGCAGGATCGCGACCGCGTCTTCAAGTGACGGCTCGTTTACGAAGACCGGCTGAAATCGACGAGTGAGCGCGGGGTCCTTTTCGATATACTTTTGGTACTCTTTGGTTGTGGTCGCCCCGATCACCCGGAGTTCACCGCGAGCGAGTGCGGGCTTGAGCATGTTGCTCGCATCGAGCGTTCCTTCGGCGGAGCCGGCACCCACGATGGTATGTATCTCGTCGATGAACAAAATGACATTTCCCGCGCTCTTCTCTATCTCACGCATCACGCTCTTCAAACGCTCTTCGAATTCGCCACGGTACTTGGTGCCCGCGACGAGCAGGCCGAGATCGAGCGATACGAGCTCCTTGCCGCGCAGACTCTCGGGCACTTCCCCCGCCGCCATACGCACCGCCAGACCTTCCGCGATCGCGGTCTTTCCAACGCCCGCCTCACCGATCAGGATGGGATTGTTCTTGGTACGACGTGAGATGATCTGGATCACCCGCGTGATCTCGGTGTCACGACCGATGACCGGATCGAGCTTGTTCTCAGCGGCAAGCGTCGTGAGCGAGCGGGTGAATTTGGCGAGCGCACGCATCCGTTTCGGCTTGCCGCTCTCGTCGGTCTCCTCGCTCTTCGTTTCGGAGAGTGCGCGGATCACGCGCTCACGATCGAACTTGTACTGTGCAAGCACTTCCTTGGCGGGGCCGGGTGTCTCGATGATGGCAACGAACAGGTGCTCGGTGCCCACGAACTGATCGTTCATGTGCGCCGCCACTTTCGCCGCATTCTCGAGAACCTGTGCAAGCTCGGGCGTAAGGTAAAGCTGGTAGCTCGGTGAGAGCACGTTCGAGCTTTCCGGCGCTTCAAGTGCATCGAGGATGGCATCGGTAAGGGCGATCACATCCACCTGCAGACGCTCGAGCGCGGACACCACCACACCCTCCTCCTGCAACACGACCGCCGCAAGAAGGTGAAGCGGGTTGACGTGATTTTGGCCGCGTTCGACCGCAAGCTCGTGGCTCCGTCGAACGGCTTCTTTGGCCTTCGGGGTGAAATTGTTGAATGGGACCATGGTGGTTCTGTTATCTCACTATTTTTACAGTATACCATAAAAACCTTGTCAACACCACCGCACGGTGACTTACCCGACATCTCTCAAAATAGAGCGGTATCCACAGCGCCGATCTTCGGCGCGTGAAGCCGCGCGAGCGTACGTACACATGTCTCACCGTCGCGCCGCACGTGCTCGGAGAACTCTCGAAACCCAGACGCAACGTGATCACGATCAAAGGTGCTCGGTCATACCGCTTTCCACAAGCTCGGTCACGACCCTCGCACTTGCATGTGCGGCCTGTTCGAGCTTCATGGTACCGGGCTCACCCACACGATCGCTCACGCTGCGTATGGCGAGGAATGGGACCGAAAACGCATCGGCAACGGTGGCGACCGCGTGACTTTCCATATCGACGATCGCGACACCCGATGGGAGCGAAGACCCATCGGTGATAAAGTGATCAACGGTCGCTCCCTGCTCCACGACTTGTACGTCGTGGATGGATGTCACGTCCGCCAGAAGTCCTTGATCGGCTTCAAGAACATTCGAACCTCGCTGATCGGTCCACGTTCGTGCCGCCACCGTATCACCAATAGACAGCTCTTGCGAATCGACTGCGCCCGCAACGCCTGAGAACAGCATACGTTCCACTCTGAACGCGTCGAGCGTAACACGTGCGGATCGAGCGGCTTCCTCAGGACCCATTCCCCCTTCGAACACCACAACCTCTCGATCTCCGAACAGTGTGTGCGCATAGGTGATGCCACGATATTTGCACGAATCGAGCACTGACGAGGCGTGCTTGAGAACAGCCTCGGTCTCCGGTCGAAAGGCGGTCATGACGAACGGTTTCGAATCAGTTCCGATGCGCTTAAGACACATCCGGTTCGACACCTGGACCCATGTGAGACCGGTAAGTCCTAGAGCGACTGCGACGAAAGCTCCTTGATGCCAAATGCTGCGCATGACCGATACAATACCGTGCCATGGACGCACTGTACAGTATCGAGAGTACGCACATAACGTCCGATCTCGCTTTTTGACTATCCACACGCGATTCGACCGAGAACACTATGCCTCAATTTGCGACATGGTAGAGTGTATGGTACGTTCCAAGATAACTCATACACCCATGTCCACACTTGTCATTGTTGAATCGCCCGCGAAGGCGAAAACGATCGAAAAATATCTTGGCGAGGGGTATTCGGTCCTTGCGTCCGTCGGTCACGTGCGAGATCTTCCGAAGTCGAACAAGAACGCGATCGATATTCCCGCCGGTTTTGTTCCCCACTATGAAGTGGTGGCTGCCAAAACCAACGTGCTTACCGAGCTGCGACATGCGGCACAACGCTCATCATCTGTCATACTTGCAACAGACCCTGATCGCGAAGGTGAGTCGATCGCGTGGCACCTTGCAGAGGCACTCGACCTCGACCCGAAGAATACCGAGCGCGTATCTTTCAACGAGATCACCAAGGAGGCGGTCGCCGAAGCGTTCGAACACCCACGCTCGATCGACCAGAACCTGCGAAAGGCCCAGGAAGCTCGTCGAGTGCTCGATCGTTTGGTTGGGTATGACCTTTCCGCACTTATCTGGAAGAAGGTTCGATACGGCCTCTCCGCAGGGAGAGTGCAGTCACCCGCGCTACGCATCGTGATGGAACGTGAGCGTGAGATACGCGCGTTCGTACCGGAGGAATACTGGGTCATCGCGGCGCGCCTTGCGGACCATGACGGCCTGGTGAACGTGTTCACCTGCACCGAGGAGCCACACAACAAGGTCGAGGCCGAGCGGATCGTTGCGCTCGGGAACACGTCCGCATGGCGCGTGGTTGACAGTAAGGGAACGGAGCAGAACCGCAACCCATACCCTCCGTTCACTACGAGTACGTTGCAACAGGTTGCAAGTACCCGTCTCGGACTGTCACCGTCTCGGACCATGTCCATCGCACAGCGACTCTATGAGGCGGGACACATCACCTATATGCGAACCGATTCGCCATCACTCTCACAAGCCGCGCTCGCCATGCTTGCCCGCACAGTGGAAAAGAATTACGGGACCGATTATCTTGAAGTCAAAAACTTCAAAGCGAAGAGTAAGAATGCGCAGGAGGCGCACGAGGCAATACGTCCAACCAATGCGGCTCGATCCGGTCTCGGTACGACTGACGAGCAGAAGCGGCTCTATAACCTCATACGGGTTCGCGCACTCGCTTCGCAGATGCGACCTGCGCGAGTGCTGCGCACGCGCATCACTGCGAACATTGCTTCGAAGAACGGCACCATCCCGGACTTCGCCCTGACCGGCTCTCGAGTCGTTTTCGATGGGTGGTTGAAAGCTGATCCGGCAGCTCGTGGTGAGGATGTGGAGGTACCCGCATACATCTCCGACACCCCGCTTTCTTGCAAAGAGGTGCTGATCGAGCGGAAAGAGACCACCCCGCCCAACCGGTACACGGAAGCGGGACTCGTGAAGGAGCTGGAGAAGCGAGGTATCGGTCGTCCTTCCACCTATGCTTCGATCATGAAGAACCTCGCGGATCGAGGATACGTCGAGCGACAAGGTAAGACGCTCATCCCGACCGACACCGGTGATGTGGTGAGCAGCTTCCTTGAAGAAAACTTCGCAACATACATTAGCGATTCATTCACCGCGGAAATGGAGAATGAGCTCGACGAGATCGCCGAGGGCACGCGGGACTATGTGTCCGTTCTCGAATCATTCTATACACCTTTCTGCGCCGATGTCGAAACAAAAGGCAGAACATCGAAGAAGCTGACCGATCTCGGACCGGCACCAGAAGAAGTGCGCTGCCCCCTCTGTGAAGCGAGTATGGTGTACAAGCTCGGAAGGACCGGTAAATTCATGAGCTGCACCCGCTTCCCCGACTGTGAAGGTGCGCGCACCGCGTCTGGTGAGATCGTCGCACAGAATGAGCCGATAGGTGTGTATCCGGAAACCGGTGAACCGATCTTCGTGCTCAATGGACGCTACGGTCCCTATGTGCAGGTGGGTGATCCGAAAAACACGAAAGCGTCGGCCAAAGGACGTGCGAAACAAAAACCCAAGCGAGCGAGTCTGCCAAAGGGTAAGGATTCCTCGACCGTCACCCTGGAGGATGCGCTTATGTATCTGTCACTTCCGCGCATGCTTGGTGTTCATCCGGAGAGTGGCATCGAGATCTCCGCTTCCATCGGTCGTTTTGGTCCGTACATCGTGCACAACAAGGATTTTCGCTCGCTCAAGTCGGACGACGTGTACACGATCGGGTTGGATCGCGCACTTGAGATACTTCGGGAACCCAAAAAATCCGGTCGCGGCAGATTTGCCAAACGATCGTCCTGAGCCGACACTCCGACCGTAAGGTGTGATGCGCAAAGGTTCGCCGACTACCGCGATCACTCAACGGAGACGACCGTATACCGTTGTTTACCACTCGGTGTCTCGAACGTGAACTCGTCGTCTTTTTTCTTTCCCATCAACGCCTCACCCAGCGGAGAGAGGTGGGAGATTTTTCGTTCTAACATGTTCGTTTCCTCCGAACCGACGATGAGGTACGAGTGCGGTTCCTTTTCCCCCTGCTTGACAATGGTGACCCTGCTGCCCAATGTCACCGACGCGGATCGCTTTTTTGTGAGTATTCGAGCCGACGCCAGGACCGCTTCGATGTGTTGGATGCGACCCTCGATCACTCCTTGCAGATCTCGCGCCTCCGCGTACTCCGCGTTCTCAGAAAGATCGCCGAGCGAACGAGCGTATTCGAGGGTCTCCGCGATCTCCTTGCGCCGAACGGTCGTGAGATGGTGCAACTCCTCCTTGAGAAGATCATACTTCTCCTGCGTCAAGTACTGGGTGGTGTCGTTCATACGTTGAGTGATTGATTATCGCCGTTCTTACATGATGTTCGAAAGAGTATAGCATGTTCACGGTGTGACACAAAATATGCCCGACGCGCGGAATCACTGCGTGTTCTCCGTGCCGAGATACTCGGGGGTGTTCTCGCGCATCCAGTCAAGCAGGCGCCGCATGACGGATGTTGCGCCTACCAAATTGGTTCGCGGCCCGTGCTCCATCATGATGACGAACGCGTAGCGCGGCTCTTCATAGGGGAAGAACCCCATGACCCATGAATGTACGAATGACTTGTCCGTCCCTATCTCCGCGGTGCCGGTCTTCCCCGCCACCGACACATGGCCGACATCGAGACCACGTGCGATTCCTTCCGTTACCGCAGCGCGCATGCCGCTTCGCACGACCGCAAGATGTTCGTCCGCAACACCCACCTCTCGCGCCCCGTATGCGGTATGTTCCTTTTCAATGCGCGGAGTGAGAAGTGTGCCACCGTTCGCGATCGCGGCGACCGCGCGTACCGCCTGAAGCGGTGTCACCTGAAAGCCGTACTGTCCGATAGAAGTGTGGTAGGTGTTCCCAACACGCCAGGTTGGGTCATCAGGAAAGGTCTCCGCTTTCCACTGCGGTGAAGGTATCGTACCGAACACCTCTCCTTGCAGCGAGACACCGGTCGGCAATCCGAACCCGAAACGTCTCATGTAGTCCCCTATGCGCGTGATACCGAGCCCGTGCTGAGTACCATACCCTCCACCCACGTAGTAAAAGTAAATGTTCGACGAGATCGCAAGCGCACGTTTCAGGTCCACCGAACCGTGAGCGCGCCAGTCGGTGAACACCGAGTACTGTCCGGGAGTGTACGGGTTTGCCAAACGGAGTATACCGGTCGAAAGAAAAGTGGTTTCGGGAGTCACGATACCCTCCGCGAGAGCCGCAGAGGCCAAGAACGGCTTGACGATCGATCCCGGAGTGTACTGACCCGCCAGAACTCGATTGAGGTAGGGTGTACGCGGGTCTTCGGCGTACCGCGCGATGCGCGCATCATCCCCGTTCACAAGCGCTTCCGGCGCGTATTCCGGGTAGCTCGTAAGTGCGATGATCTCTCCGGTGTGCACATCCATAATGACACCCGCTCCCCCGTGGAACGGGATCTCGGAAGCGAGCTCACCTATAAACGTATTCAAGACAGACTGTATCCGGGAATCGATCGTGAGCGTTATCGAGGTGCCGGGGATCGGTCGTTCCACCCAGCCCTCACTCACGATCTTCATGCCCGCATCGGTCTCGACGATCTTCACGCCGTCCTTCCCGCGCAGAAGCGCATCATATGCCCGTTCGACACCGGCTATACCCTCGATTCCTTCGCGATAGTAGAATCCTCGCTGGTCCCGTGCGGGCATGCGCACGTACCCAAGCACATGACTGGTGCCGGTCGCGATCTGGTACGTGCGTGCATGGAACGATTCACGGTCGTTATCCACCGCACCGCTGTTGGTAATAAGCATGACCCCGTTACGATCGTAGACATTCCCCCGCTCAGGCGGGATCCGGCTGTGTTGGAGACGGTTGCTTTCTGATAGGTCGCGATACTCGGCACCACTCACGACCATGAGATGACTTGCTCGAAAGATCGTGACCACGAAGACCGTGACGACAAGGAACATGAGGGGTGCAAGGGCTTTTCGAGATACGGGAGATGCGATTCTCCCTTCAAGTCGACTTGCCTCTTGCGTTGGAACGGCGTGCGCGTCGAGCAGCACTTCCTCGAGTGTCAGGTTTGCGGCAGAACGTTTGAACAAATGCGAAAATTTCATAGTGAGAAACAATTCGATCCACACCTTCGGACCCACTTCACCGCAGTCTCTTGCGTACAACACGTGCACCGATGCAGACCGCACCAATGATCAGCGTGAAGATCGGCGCGTCCGTAAGACCGTGCACGGGATCAGTGTGGTAAAGCGCATCCAGTATAACACCGATCGTGAGCATCTCGAATCCGCCAAAGATGGCACTATGCAAGAGTGCGATGCCGAGCGCGACCCACCACGGACCGATGAGTGCCGTGAACACGGCAAGCACGCCTACGGACAATCGACGATCGGTTTGGTGGGCCGGCACGGTCCATCGAATTCGTTCGAGTTCACCGTACATACATGTCGTGCGAAGTGCTCGCCACATCGAACACACCTTCCCCTCGTTCCACTGAAGGTGACCACACGCTGGTCGTGTCGATCCACAGATGTTCCTGTGAGACGGAAGATACCGTTGGACGGACATACACGGTGCGAAGGACGTTCTCTTCCGCACCGTCGATGTGAGCCACAACGCCGATCTCGTGTCGGGAGAATCCTGGAAGCACTACCCGATCACCGATCACAGGTTCCGACTCACGAGTGATGTCGAACTGCATGGTGCCCGCCCCACGACCTCGCAACACGATAGGGATCGTTCCGGATGCACTCTCGACAACCGCGTCGGTATTGATCCCTCCGGCGGTGAAATACATGATGACGCTGTGGTGCGGATACGTACGAGAAACGATACCGAGTGCGCACCCTTCGGGTGCAACGACGACCATGCGTTCACGCACTCCGGCGATCTCACCCGCATCCACGATGCCCATATCGTACGGCGCGTACTCGGAACCATGGATCACTCCCGCCACGATCGCGCGTGCATCCTCCGGCAATCGGCCGACCAGAAGACGGAGATCCTCGTTTTCAATGGAAAGACGTGCCGCTCTGCTTGCCTCACGGCGCGACTCGGTGAGAGCGGCCTTAAGTGCGTTGTTCTCGAGCACGAGTTCGTGTTTGGATGTCGCATGCAAGAACGCGATATCGACACCCTCCACGGTCATATCACGCATCTTCCAGAGCGGTGCGGCGATCGCGAACACAACTTCCGATATCTTACCGGCTATCAATGAGCCGGCAAAGAAATAGGCGAGGACGGAAGCGAGAAGGCACAGAGCGAGCGCGCCGCCGACACTAAACGTCCTCGATCTGTTATCGATCGATCGTGGGGAGAGCATCTTCGTCGAGCAATACCTCATGATACCGTTCAAGTGCCTCGACCACGGCACCTGTACCACGCACGACCGTTGTAAGAGGATCGTTGGCGACATTGACCGGCAGTTCCAGCATGGCGTGGAACACCTCGGACACACCCCGCATCAGCGCACCACCACCGGTAAGATGTATTCCGACCTGCATCACATCGGACACGACAGCGGGAGGACTCTCCTCAAGGACCGCACGGACCGCTTCGATGATGGTGTCGACGCTCATGCCGATTGCATCACGCAGGTCGGTGTCGGTGATAATGACCTCCTTGGGCAACCCGGTCACGAGATCGCGCCCGCGCACCGGCGCTTCGAGTGGCTGTTCCTCTTCGAGCAGCGAACAAGCGGCGATCTTCAGATCTTCTGCGGCAGTCTCGCCAATGACGATCTTGAATTCATTGCGCAGGTGCGCGATGATGTCTGCATTGAAGCGATCGCCGGCGACATGAAGGTTCTTGCTGCGCACAAGTCCGTTCAGTGAGATGACGGCGATATCCGTGTTGCCACCCCCGATGTCGACGACCAAATGTGCACGCGCTTCATGGATCGGAAGTCGCATCCCTATGGCGGCGGCGATCGGTTCTTCGATGATATGCACTTCTCGCGCTCCGGCGTTCTTTGCCGCATCTCGCACGGCACGCGATTCGACGTTGGTGATCCCCGACGGCACTCCCACGACCACGCGAGGACCGACGAACGCACGTGTTCCCTGCTGTGCTTTACGCAAAAAATAAGCAAGCATTTCTTCCGTCACCTCAAAGTCCGATATCACACCATGCACCAGTGGGCGCACCGCACGAATGTGGAGTGGTGTGCGGCCCAGCATATCCTTTGCTTGACGTCCGACCGCGACCACTTGGCCCGTTTTTTGGTTCAATGCGACGACTGATGGCTCGTTCATGACGACCCCCTTCCCTCGCAGATATACCAAGCTGTTCGCGGTTCCGAGATCGATCCCGATGTCGTTGCCGAATGGAGCGTATAGTGTGTCGAGTATGCTCATACTCCAGTTCGAGTTCGTGATCGCGTAGAGCGTGATGTAAGGAACTCGGACAGCGAGTCGTACGGAACGATATCGACCGCACCGGTGGCGCGATGCACGACTTCACATTGTTTTGATCCATCATTCTTTTCACTCACAATGACACGAAACGGGATTCCGATAAGGTCGCTGTCGGCGAACTTCTCACCCGCACGCATATCGCGATCATCGTAGAGCACCGAACGACCAAGGCGGGTCAAGTCGTCATGAAGACGATCCGATCCAAGTACGACATCGGCATGCGTGCCGAGTCGGATGAGGTGCACATCGAACGGCGTGACCTCTTCGGGCCAGATGATCCCGCGCTCATCATGATGCACCTCGACGATCGTACCCATGAGCCGAGGTATTCCGATGCCGTATGAGCCCATATACACCGGTCGCTCAATACCGGTCGCATCTTTGTAGGTCAGGCCGAGCGCCGTCGAATACTTTTCTCCGAGCGAGTAGATGTCGCCGACCTCCACGGATTTCGCCTCCTTCAACCGAAGCGTTCTTTTGTCGAGTCCGAAATCGGCGAACAGCTCGTCACTCACGTCATCCTTATTTATCGCGATCTTGCGCTCCTCGTCGTAAACAATGGTATCCTCTCCCGCATCGGTGATGGTCTGAAACTCGAATGAATATTTCGAGAATGTCCCTCCGGACGACATGGTGAGGTAGGTTCGTTCACCAAGCCCGACACGCGAGAAAATGGTGGCATACACGCTTTTCATGGTCTCATAGAAGGCGTCATGCTGTTGCTTATCCGTACAGAAATCATAGAGGTCTTTCATGATGAACTCCTTACCTCGCATGATTCCCGACTTCGCTCGCATCTCATTTCGAAACTTGGTCTGGAATTGGTAGGCGAACACCGGCAGGTCTTTGTAGGACGAGATGAAACCGCGCATGATGCTGGTGATCGGCTCTTCGTGCGTGAACGCAAGGCCGAGCGGCGCACCGTTCTTGAGTGTTGTTTTGAACCAGTCATCAACCACCGCATCGCTCCACCGACCCGACCGTTCCCATGCATCTTTCTGCTGCAGTGCGGTCATGGCGATCTCCTGAGCACCGACCGCATTCAGTTCCTCACGAATCACATGCTTGATGTTCTCGATCACCCGCAAACCGAGCGGTAAGAACGTATACACACCGGCCAGTTCCTTGTGGATGAAACCGGCACGTATCAAAAGCTGTGCGTTCTTCGAAGGCTCATCCGCAGGAGGGTGTTTTCGTGTCCTTGTGAACAGTCGGCTCTGACGCATCGAGTGTGGCAGTACCGGCGTGTTGAATTGATTCGTCATAGTGGGGTGTTGAAGGTCTTACCTGGCTATCCTACGACAAAGTGTCGCATCGGTCAAAAGGGCTGGTCACGTGGCGCACCGATACTGCTTCTGGCGGCACGATGTGCACGTTTCGCGGGTCGACATGTGTGCATCACACCACGTTTTGCGCAGAAAGAATACGGCGAGTTTCTTCTTTGTAACGCTCGACATCAGGCTGATCGAATGCGGAAACTTCGAAAAGACGAGCAAGGTACATTACTATGCCCATATGCAACGCCATGCATGCACCAAGTTCACGCGCTGAAATGTCGTCGAGTGTGATGGAGACGAACGGAAGGTGCTCGGTACGGTACGAAGCGAGTACGCCTTCGTATATCGCACGGACCACCGTTCCGGCATCCTTCCCCCGCAGTGATTCGTGAACGAACGGGGTATCGGGGGTCAGGGTGCCGAAGGAGGTCCACAGGGATGGTGCGGCAATAAACGTGGTGGATCGATTTCGTGGCCCTCCGAACACCAGCTGTCCGAGTGAGTGCAGGTCGGTAGAACCGATCGCGACGACAGGCGTTATGCCGACCGGAGTGCCGAACCGATCGTGCTTGCCGATGGATTCACTCAGTAGTTGTCGATACCACTTTCCGAAAAATTCAAGTTCGGGGTGCCAGACGAACAGGTCATGTATGGAGGAACCGAGTCGATACCTCTCGTACATGTGGCGCGCAATATCCGACGCGTGGTCTTCGGTCGTTGCGGACAAAACGTGTTGCATGGTCGCACAGGCACCCTCACAGAAAAGGTCGATATCGATACCGAGCAACGAAAGCGGCACGAGGCCAACCGACGTGAATACCGAGTACCGTCCGCCGATCGTTGAGGGCATCGGGCAGTGGCATATACCCGCCGCGCGCGCCTGAGACGCAATAGGTGCATCGGTGTCCGAGATAATGATCGTGCGAGCGTTCGCCGCGTCTCCGAACCGTTCACGCAATGCAGTATATGCAATGTTCGCATTGACGAGCGTCTCCATGGTCGAACCGGACTTGCTCACTATAACAAGCACCAACTCGTCGGGACCACTTGCTTGTTGAACCACGTCACGCATCTCCGTGTGCGCACACGGATCGATCGTGCTCAGTACCTGCAACGTGGGACCCGGAGTTGTTCGATGCGGTCGAAGCGCCTCATACACCGCACGTGTACCAAGATCAGAGCCCCCGATGCCCACCAATAGCACGGTGCGCAACTCCGTCGAAACGAAAGGTGCAACGAGTTCCCGAATACGTATGCGGGTTGCTCGATCACAGGGAGCGAAAAGTGCGGATTCAGGTGTTCGATACTCATGATCGTCCAAAGCGGCACGTAACTGCGAACGATACGCCTCCAAGGTGGGTGAACCGGTATGTTCACCTGCCGCATCGGTGCTAGAGGTATGTTGCAGGTCTATGCGCATGGTGGAGTTCCCGGGGCTGACGATGTGCCATCAAGTGCCCGAATATATGCGCATGCTTCCTCAGCAGAGTCGACGACGTGGAGCAGGCGCACGTCTCCCTCCCCGATCGCGTGGAACTCCCTATGGAGGGTGTTCTCGAACCACGCGATGAGTGGTTGCCAGTACGACTCGCCGACAAGAACGATCGGAACGTCAACGATCTTTTTGGTTTGTACCAGCGTCAAGATCTCGAAGAACTCGTCAAGCGTACCGAAACCGCCCGGAAAATAGATGTACACTTCACTGGCGAACGACAGCATGACCTTGCGGATGAAAAAGAAATTGAAGGTCTCAGCGTCGGTGATGTAACTGTTCAATCGTTGCTCGTGCGGAAGTTTGATGTTGAGACCTATCGCATCACCTCCCGCTTCGTACGCTCCCTTGTTCGCAGCACCCATGATACCTCCTCCTCCTCCGGTGATGACCGCAAAACCGTCTTTCGCGAGGAGGAAACCGAGTCGGCGCGACTCCTCGTACCAGCGCTCACCCGGCAACGCGCGTGCGGAACCAAAGATCGTTGCTGCGAGACGGTACTTGCGCAAGAGTTCGAACCCGGATACGAACTCCGCCATGATGCGAAAAATGCGCCACGACGTTGCGGCGACGTTCTCGTCACCTTGCTGAAAGAGCTCATGCTCGATCGACGGGCGTTTCGCACGTATCGCTTCCATGTGAACAGTATAACACAACTCACGAAATCGAAAGCGTTTCGACCTGTGGATGCTCACTTGAGCTCGACGTGTGGCGTATTTCCCGCAGCCTCCCACGATTGTATTCCTCCCGTGAGATCAACGACATTCACGAAACCGAGTTCTCGCATTCGATTCGCTGCCAACGCACTCCTTCTTCCGGAACGGCAGTAGACCACATGGACGAGCGTTGGGTCGAGGGTCCGCAATACCGCTTCGTCGAAATCGTGGGCAGTATAGTCGATATGGCGCGCTCCATCGATGTGACCTCGCACATACTCATCGCGGGTCCGCACGTCGAGCAGTATCGCACCGCGCGAAAGAGCGTGCTCAAGCTCTGCCACAGTGATCGATCGAACATTACTCATGGTCGAGTGCAAGGAATTCGAGTACAAACGTGCATGGATCGCTGCCGCGGTAGGTGCTCGCAGTGCGGACACGGTATAGACACCGGATCCGAGACCCAGGAGCACGAATAGGACGATGCATACTTTCGGTATCATGTGGTGTCATAGGATGGTATCGGGTACCGAGCAAACTCTGGAATGCGAGAGCTTCCGTACAGCAGCCGTGAGATCACTTCAGCGTGGCAAAGAGCACCCATGAGCGCGTTGTGCGGCTCCGGCTCATCCGGTATCCCGACATACGCAAGTATTTTGTCCAGATCAAGGGCACTGTGGCGTTTTTCGACCGGCACTTGCCTGCCGTGTAACACGTGATGCATGTACGCGAGCGTGTGTGTGTCGATGGTTCGGTGCGCGAACGGATACTCGTACCCCGCCCTTTCACAAGCGGCCTTGATGAAATCACGATCGAACGATACGTTCTGACCTGCAAGCGTACGCTCCTCCACCGCCTCAGCCCAGGAGAGAAACTGCGCAACCGCCTGTGTCTCGGTCAATTTTACCGGGTCAAGCGCCTCTTCCTTGGTAAAACCGCACACGGTCAAGGCCTCCTTGTCGAGGTGCGCCCCCTCCCATGCCCTACACTCAACGTAGAAGCGTTTCGATGGATCTTCAAAATCGAGTGCACCGATGGAAAGGATCGAGTGCTTCTCGTGGTTGGTTCCCGTCGCTTCTATGTCGAGTACGATCATGTCTTGCAGAATGGTTGCGCATTGGCGATAGCGTTCGTGAGCGAATGCAGTGCAAAATGATGCGTGGGGGCGTGTTCAATATCGGGCAAAACGGAGATCCGCACGTTCTTGCCCACGGAAGTGGCGAATTGCGCATACGCTTCGCCTTTCGTGAGTGTATCATGGGTACCGTAGAAAAGCTCGACCGGCATGGTGATATCCGCAACCTGTTGCATGCAATCGTATCGTTTCAGGTCTTCAAGAAAGGAGAGATCCTGCATGTATACTTCATCGGTACGTGGGTGCAGCACCGGCCGCACGCCCTGCGCACGCCATGACGCAAGCATGTCCGGTTCGTGTTCTGAGTAACATTGTTCGAGGTCCGCGCCTGAAAGTGTGGGAGCGAAAAGCACCATCCGCTCCACCTCATGCGGGTGATCGGCCGCGTACCGCAGGGCGACGGTCCCACCCACCGAATGTCCGGCAAGAACAAGGGGTGTAGACGACCATGGTTGTCTGCGGATCCATGCCGTGGTGTCCGCAAGATCTTCAAGGAATCGTGTTGCGGTAAACGATGGGTATGCCCCACCCGATTCTCCGAGACCGTCGTACGCGTCGAACCGCACGACCGTGTAGCCGCGGGCACGCAAACCTTCGGCGATCGCCGTGGTCACCAATGACTCTTTGGTACCGCTCGCCGAATGCAGTAGCACCGCGACGAGTGGGTTCGGCACAAGAGAATGTTCGAGTATCGCGGAAAGCGTGTGACCGTTACGCACCGGGATTCGCAGGAGTTCGAACGTGTGCGTCCTGAGGTCGAAAAAATCGAGTAAACGCTCTTCAAGCACGGCGAACGGTGCGGCGAGCTTGGGATACTTGACATGTGCGAGTGCGATAAAGCTGCGTAACCTGGGAGAATTGAATGATAAGAGCGAGAGACCTACGATACACAGCACGAAACCCGGCATGAGCGGCAGCGCAAACCCGAGCAATCCGGTACCGATCGCTGCATAACCAACCACCCGCGCACGACGACGTTTCTTTTTGAATAGTGGGTGAAGAGCCATATTGATCGTCTACTCGTATCAGATCCCCTTACAGTTGGCGGCAGGTCGGTACCCTGCTCGTTCCGCCTCATCCTTGCTTGCGAACCAGATTTTATTCTCATCCTTGATCCGTTTCGCACCGGAACACCATGGCAGATGATATACTGAGCCACTTTTCGATGCCACATACATGCCCGCGTGCGTTTGGACGGCCGTCTCGGCAACGACTTTCTCATTCGACGACACATCGGTGGGGAGGACCGAATCACTTGAAGTTTGTGCGGCGGTTGTGACCGCAGGATCGCGCATCACCAGTGCGACCGGCGGAGTCCTGCTCTCAAATGCAGACAGTCGTCCGAGTCCGAACGAGATAACGGCCAGAAGACCGAGCGTTGCCGCAAGGAGCAGCTCCCTGCCCTTGCGCGAGCGAAAAAAACCTGCTATCATTTCCATATACACAGTATAACGCGCATGCGCCGATGCGTACATCGTTACTAAACACTATTTTTAGCATATGGCACACAGAAAAGCCGGAGGAACAGTGAAGAACCTGCGTGATTCGAACGCACAGTATTTGGGCACCAAATTGTATGCCGGACAGACCGCCAAAGCGGGTAGTGTGATCGTGCGTCAGCGTGGCACGAAGATCCTTGCCGGAAAGAATGTCGGCACCGGCAAAGACCACACGCTCTTTGCGCTCGTTCCGGGAGTTGTTTCATTCCGCGAAGTACGCAAGCAAAAGTTCGACGGTACCACGACCCGTCGCAAGATGGTCGATGTGTCTGCTTGATCCTTCCATCTTCTTCTTTCAGTGAGTTACATAAAAACGCCCCTAAGGCGTTTTTATGTAACCGTTCGAGATTGAAACCCCTACGCGGCAACTACCTCGACCGAAACCGTCGCCTTTCGACCGAAAAGATCCACTTTGATCGGATACTGTCCGAGGGTGTTCAACGAGTTCTCAAGCGCTACCGAGTCTTTTGGAAGGGTGATATTGTACTCATCGTTCATTGCGCGAATAATGTCCTCGACGTGGATCTTCTTGTAAAGATGTCCCCGATCGTCGGCCTTGGCGGAAACAGTAAGTGTTGCGCCGTCCAAGGTTTTGAGCTTTTCCAGTAGATCGCTCTTGCGCGCATCTTCCGCGACCCGCGCCATTTCACGGCGTTGAGCAAGCTCGGCTTCTTTCACCGGCGTCGCCACTTCGGCAAGCTTCTGCGGAAACAGAAAGTTGGTCGCATAGCCGCTCGATACGTCTACCACATCATACTTGTGACCAACCTTCGGAACATTGCGCAAGAGTATGACTTTCATGATTGTATGAGGTTACAACACGCATACTACGCTAAAAAAACGCTGTGTACAAGTTCCATCCATGACAGTGGGAGATGTTAAGGATCGATCCTCATTGCAAACACTGCCTGATGTTAATCATACTACGAGACATCAAAGACAATGCCTCGTAATGCGCTATATCTCGCGTGTCCCCGCTACCAAACTGAGTGCTGTTCTAATCAAAAAATGTTAAGTGTTTTGTGACCACATGACGCTATCACATAACGACACCGCCGGCATCAACTTCGAGTGTCTCTACTCCGCATACTCCAATGAAGCATCCGCGCCTTACTCAGCAGTGGTTGTTTCAACTGACGGGATAGGTTGCGTCTCTGGTTCACTCGCTCCCTCAGTCACACCACTTGTCTCGCCTTCCACTCCAAAAGCGTCCACTCCTGTCACCTCTTCGCTCACGATTGTGGCGTCAGGTTCACTTGTCGTTTCCACCACATCAACTTGTTCTTCCCGTGGAGTATTGTGTGACGCTGGAGAGGTGGCACCGGCATCGCTTGTTGCCGGCTCATCACTCGGTCCTGTTGTAGGTACCTGGGTATTCTTACCTTCGAGAAGGGTTTTGAGCTCATCCTCGGTGACGCAGGTGGCACCGACACAGAGCTTGTCTGTCTGGACTTCCGGTGCCGCAATGATGTTCGCTACCGCAAAGTAACCACTGCGGAGGGTCACGCCCAGTGCGGAAAGCGCTCGCTTGATCATTGCCACAAAACCGGTATCACCCTCGGGATCTGCAACTTGCAGCTCATCGAGCGAAAGCCCGAGCAATCCTTCAATGGCAACGACCTTTTCGGTAAGTTCTTGCATGCCCGCGAGCGTGAGGGTGTTGAGTTTGTAGAGGTCGACACCCTTTCCGTCCACAGAAAGCACTTCAATGGGCGCTTCCTCCGCAATGAGTCCGAGACGTAGCGGATCGCTCTCTTCATCACCATTGTAGTGATACTTGGCGATCTTGAGCGTGCGGATCGACGCAAGAGCATTCGTGCGTTCTTCTGTCGTAAGGTACTCGATATCTTTCTTGGCACCGCCGGTCGAAAGGTTAATGAACCCTTGTGCACCCACCTCGCCATCAACGGTAAGCTTGCGTGTCGGCGTCGTGGTGCCCATGCCGATGTATCCGGTCTCATGATCGACAAACATCTGATCATCTCCGAAGTAGTACTGCGGATCAATGAACACGAGAATGCTCGAAGTTGCTCCGTTAGTCGTACCGGTGAACGATTCGAGTGCAATACCGACCGTATACCCCGAACTGGTAGCGCGTGCACCAACCCCGTTCAAGAGATGTGACGGTGCTATGCGATCGCCCACCTCAATGGCACCATTCTCGTTCGACACGACCACCGGGACACGTCCTGAGAGTGCGATACCCACCTTATGCTCACCCGCAAGTTCGTCAGCGCCCACGAACCCACCCAAGAGTACGCCGGGCTCCGTGGAAACAACGCCGAGGAGTTTGGGGGTTACGGAGCCGGCATGTTCGTAGCGCAAAACGAATGTCGGATACTCGGGGTCGAGCATGACGATCTCACCCGGCGCAAGCGTTTCGTCCTTGCTCGGATAGAGCTCCGCAAGGTCGAGGCCGGTGACGGAATTTCCTTCGGCGTATAGGTAGCCGGGTGTTCGAGCAACCCGCGAGCAATCATTGCCGCCGCCGTTATCGACACATACGATGCCGTTACCAACAATGAGCGAGTGATTGGGAATGTTTGCGGAACCGAGTATCGCGGAGGTGGAGGTTCCAACACTTACGACACCTCGTGCGGTCACGGTCAAAAGCTCCAGGTTTGTGCTGCTGGCGACCATGAATGTCGGTGTGGTGCTTCCCGAGATACCGACAACGGCAAGCTGTGCGTACGGCGTGCTCGTACCGATCCCGATCGCACCGGAACTGGTGATGACGGTCTTTGCCGAACCGGCCACTCGTAAGTCGAGGAAGTTCCCGGTAAAGGATCCTCCGGAATTTCCGAAGTCCATGAGGAGACCGGTTCCGGTAAAGGTGGATGATGCGTGTAGGAGCTTTGCAAGCGAGGACGAGGTGATATTTGCGGAATATCCGCGAATGGCATTTCCTTGGGTCGATCCCTGGGTCTCGCCATAGAGACCTGCGGGCTCATACACACCGCCCGCAAAGCCGCGCGTGATACCTCGCACACCGATCGTGTGGGCGAAGCCGGAGATGGCCGTATTTTCTCCATACGAGTTCACCCCACGATCAACCTGCACCTCGAGGCCGCGCACCGTGTTTCCGTAGGTTGAATTGTCCTCCACACGCAGGAAATTGCCCACGAGCGTACTCGTCGCGGTGGGATTAAGTACGAGATACGTGTTATGTCCATACTGTTTCGCACTCGGGGTACCGTTCGTAAACTCGAGGAACATGTCCGTCCCCGCCGCTCCGGCCGAAGTGATCGAACGACGATCGATCGAAAGCTGCGCAAGCGGCGACGTGGTACCCAGACCGACATTGCCGTTCGACTTCAGAATGACGAGGTCGTCGGTGTTCACCGAGAAGTTCCCCGTCATCGCGAAGTTGGTGGACGCACCGTCGAAGGCGACGTCGGTGTCCGCGATACTGAGGTTCGTGGTGTTGAGGTCGA
>JAYRSE010000010.1:0-49339 GCA_041920275.1 Minisyncoccota bacterium
CGGTCACGAGTCACTAGATCATTTCGTCTCCGCCTGCGGCGGCTCCTCAACGATCAAGTGCTCTCGACCCCGGCTCGCCTGCTCCTCCCTGCGGTCGGCGCATGGCTCCGCCTTTCGATCCTCGACGCAGTGTGCGCAGGCACACTGCTGTCTCGCTCCTTTGGAGCCGAGACCGAGGATCGAACTCGGGACCTCCCCCTTACCATGGGGGTGCTCTACCAACTGAGCTATCTCGGCACACCCATATCGGGTACGCAGCACATAGTACTACATATCGCGCACATACTCAAATGGCACCGACTCTCCCCCGTGGGGAAAATGATATAACGCTGAACAGCCGCCAAACACGGCGCTCGATCGTTCAGAAGGCGATTCGCCTAACAAGTGCTGTTCTCACCAAGACGCGATCACTCGTATCGGAGCGCCTCCATGGGACTCTTTTTTGAAGCCTTGCGCGCCGGATAAAGACCGAAGACGAGCCCAATGAGCGCAGAAAAAGCGAGTGCGATACCGGCCGCTTCGAGCGGGAACACATATGTCCAATCGAGTGAAGAGAAGGTGTTGATGGCAGCACTCGCACCATACGCCATACCGGCACCCAAAGCGATGCCGACCGCACCACCCAACATCGTCAGGAACATCGCTTCGAGCAGGAACTGTACAAGAATGTTCGCGTCGGTCGCTCCCACCGCCTTACGCAAACCGATCTCACGAGTGCGCTCGGTCACGGACACGAGCATGATGTTCATGATGCCGATTCCCCCGACCAAAAGCGCGATGGCGACAACGGCGGTGAGGAAGAGCGTGAGAGTGCCCAATATGGTGCCCACCTGCTCGATAAGCGCACTCGGTGTTCGCACTACGAAATCACTTTCCTCACCTTCTTCCAACTTATGCGCTTCGCGAAGTGTACGTTCGATATCCTCTTCCGTACGTGCCACATGCACGGGGTCGTCGACCTGCACGATGAACTCATTGAAATGCTTCTGTCCGAGCAGGTACGTCTGTGCGGTCGTGTGCGGAATGAGTACCATTTCATCAACCTGTGCGAACGCCACCTGCCCCATCTGAGGCAGCACGCCCGTCACGCGGAACTTTTTGCCACCGATCGTGATCCTCTCTCCGTATCCCGAGCGTCCTGGAAAAAGCTCACTGTTCACCTTGTGGCCGATGACCGCAATGCTCGCCACTTCCCGTATCTCCGACTCTCCGAACATCTCGCCCTCGGCCGGGTATATATCGAACATTCGTTGGTACAACTCGGCGCTCCCTCCCACTATCTGTGGATAGTATGTTTCTCCTTCAAAACTCACTGAACCGGGCACCATCACGACCGGCTCAACGGATAAGGCGTGTGGCACATTCTCCGTACGGCGCAACGCTTCAACGTCGGTGGTGACAAGCGACTTTGCGTAGAGGCGCGAGGCGATGTCCGCGAAACCCGTGGTACTCCTTCCCGGCTGCACCGCTATCACGTCGGCCCCGAGGCCGCTTATCTCGTCGGTGATGAGCAATCGCGTACCCGCTCCCAGAGAAGCGATGACGATGACCGCCGCAACACCTATCGCAATACCGAGCAGGGTAAGGAACGTGCGAGACGGCTTGGTACCCAAGCCATGCAGCGCTATCTCCGTTGTGGCAATGAATCTCATAGCTCCACTTCCCGCCCCCCTTCAAGCACCCCATCGCGCACATAGAGCAATCGTTTCGCTCGCGCAGCGACATCGGAGTCGTGGGTGATCAAGATGACGGTATGCCCGTTTCGATGCAAACGCTCCACCAACTCAAGCACAGAATTACCCGCCACGGTGTCCAGATTGCCGGTCGGCTCGTCGGCGAATATCACTTTCGGATCTTGTATGAGCGCACGCGCAATAGCGACACGCTGTTTTTCCCCACCTGAAAGCATATACGCCTCATGCCGCATACGATGCGTGAGTCCTACCTCCTCCACCGCACGTGTCGCCCGAGCGAGCCACTCACGTTTGGGTACCGTGCTGTAGTAGAGCGGCATGTACACATTCTCGAGCACCGTCTCACGTGGAAGCAGGTTGAACTGTTGGAACACGAATCCCAGTTCCTCATTACGAATTCGCGCGATCTCGCCCTGCGGTATGGCAAGCGCGGAACGTCCACGAAAACGATACTCTCCGCTCGTTTGCGGATCAAGAAACCCGAGGATGTGCAACAGGGTAGATTTGCCTGATCCCGAAGGACCCATGATGGCGACAAATTCTCCGGACGTGATCGTGAAAGACGCATTGCGCAGCGCGCAGGTGCCGTCGGGATACGTTTTGGCAAGATCGATCGCCTCTATGAGCGGTGGCGGATTCATACACAGCCACTACTCCTCCTTCACATAGACGACCACCGTGTCCTCTTCATTGAGACCATCCAGCACCTCCGTCATGCCGAACGAACCACGCAAACCGACCGACACCGGTCGTTCCACATACTCCGCACCATGCACAAGACGCACGTACGTTTGGTCACCGCGAGACAGTACGCTGCGCGTCGGCACCATGAGGACGCCCGAGCGTTCGTCGGTGGTAATATCGATGTCCGCGGTCATGCCAGGCCGTATTTGAAGCGTCGTGTTCGGCACTTCGGAGATGACGATGGTGGTCTTGTAGGTCGGGACCCCCTCACGAACGGTTTCCGCAAGGGCGATCCGTACGACCTCGCCCGCAAAAACGTACTCTCCTCCAAAAGCGTCGAACGTTATGGAGGCGCGATCACCCAAGTTCACCCGTGCGATATCCGCTTCGGGTATGTATGCCTGCACCTGGGACATACCTATCTCCCCCTCGATCATGAGGACCTCGTCGAACGCACGCACCGTTTCACCGACCGAAGGAACGACGCGCACCACCCGTCCGGAAATAGGAGACGTGAGCCGGCTTTCTTCCACACGCGCACGCGCGATCGCATACCCCTCTTGTGCAAGCGCGATCGCAGCCTGCTGGGTCTTCATTGTCTCACTGCGTACACCCGAAAGGGTAAGGTCTCGCTCACGCAGCGCGCGATCGTATGCATGAGAGAGTCCGTCGTACGTGCTCTTTGCAGCCACCACCTCAGCGCGCAATTGAGCGATGCTGCTCCGCGCTTGATACACAGCAGTGCGAAACGGGGCATACACTGCATCTTCTTCGACACTGCTCGACCGGTATTCGTTGATCACACGCGCCAACTCAGCGCAAAGTCGCTCGACCACGGCCAAGTTCATATCAGTGATCGCAAGCAGATCCGAAACCTCTGATGGATCGTTCGCACGATCACGCATACCTGTTATCACCTGTTCCGCTTCCGAACGAAGATCGTTCAGAAGCATCGTTTCGCGGTAATCGCCGCGAATGCGATAGGTCGTGTTGCCGCTCTCATATTCGATGCCGAAGTACCCACCTTCGGGAGCTCGTTCGAACAGCGTGTCGACCTGACGGTGGAGCGCGTCTTCCGCAAGCACATACGCGCGCTCGAGTGTGGTGCGGGCCGTTTCTTCACCACGTGCAAGCGCACCGTACGCCTGAGAGACTTTGGCATCTTCGAGTTGAGAGGACTCCGTTCGTATCGGCGCAACGAGCTCCTCGTACAGCGCCTTCTCACGCACGATACGCGCACTCGCTTCCTGCGCTTGCGCTTCCAAAAGAGCATGTTCGAGCGTTGCCACGATCGCACCCTGCGCCACCAAAGAACCCTCTTCGACCGCAAGTGATGCGATCCTGCCACCTAAAGGGAACGCGAGCGAGAGACGTTCGAGCGGCTCAGCTCTTCCGGTGACACTTACCACATGCGAAACGACACCTCGCTCCACGGAGGCAACCTCGAACGAGGGCGTATCGGCAACCTGCCGCAACTCATACCAAGCGAACACTCCCGCGCCAACGAGTGTGAGAATGGCGAGCGAGTACCCATGGAACGTGCGCATACCTCTATGCTACACCCGGGTGGCCAAGGGGTTCAAGGATGTCAAGACACACGTCGTTCCAACGAGAAGTTCGATCGCACCGTGAGCACTCCTTGCTCGTACAAGATGGACACAGACACGTTGCCCAATGATCGTGCGACCTCATGGATAAGAAATGCGAACACATACTCTTGGTCGAGCGCACTGCGTGCGGTCAATGTACTGAACATCCGCACCAACGCTTCAGGTTCCACCGCATCACATGTACCGCATACAAGCTCGTACCGGGAAGTACCGTCATCTTTCGTTACAACATCCGCCTTCATGTGGACCGCACCATTCATGGGCACGCTCGCGAGAAAGAATTTCGCGATCGACCAAACAAGAAGACCGATGAGCGACTGGTCCAAAGGCATCTCCCCTGAATCGGCGGCAGCCCACTCAAAACCCACACCATGCCGCTCGAACTGTGGTCGTAACGAGGCACATGCGGAGGTGATGACCTGCGAGAGGACGAGCGACGCTTCATCTTTCGCATAGGTGCCGGTAAGCACGTTCCCCGCCACATGAGCATGCTTGGTGATGACTATACCGAGCTCAGCGGTGGAGCGGATCGACGCAGCGTAACTGTCACGCTTTTCGCGGGATATGGCGGATTGTCCCATGAGCTCCGCCTGCCACTTGATAGCGGTGAGCGGAGAGAGAAGATCGTGGGCGATGACCCGCAACAGCATCGCATGTGGGTTCACTTCGGGCATCATACTCTATTTTTGTTTGGCACGGATCATCTTCTCCACAACGGTCATGACGACCGCCTCGAGCGAAGTGTCCGCCTTGTTCAGGAATGTTGCATTGTACCGCTCAGCCTCGAGTCGCAGACCGCCCTCTCCGGAGAGCGTGGTGAGCACCACGACCGGTGTTCGTGCATCGACCGCCCGCAACTCGGCAAGTATCTGCATACCGGTCTTACCCGGCAACATGACGTCCAAGATCACGCAATCAGGCTGATTGTCAATGATGGCCTGAAATGCCGCTGAACCATCACCGGTCTCGACCACTCGCATACCACGCGCGGTCAACTGACCCGCAATGAACTGACGCAACGTGACATCATCTTCCACAATGAGTACGGTCTCCTTCGATTTTGAAAAAAGGGAACGGAAAAAGTGCATGTTCGTGATGACTTACGCGATGCGCGAGGTGGCGGCACGGACGATATCCTCGAGCGATGTTGAGGATTTATTGTAGAACACCGCACCCAGTCGCTCTGCATCCTCACGCAGAGAATCGGAACCGAGCAAGTTGGACAAAATGACCACCGGGAACGTGAACTTCTCCGAACGCAACTCCTCGAGCAGGGTTACTCCGTCTTTTGCGGGCAAAATGAGGTCGAGAACCATGACATCGGGTACATCTTGCCCGAGACCCGAAAACACGGTGGAAGCATCGCCCGCCTCGCTCACCTTGAACCCCTTCGCCTCGAAGATCTCGCGCAGCGAACGACGCAAATTCACATCGTCCTCAACGATGAGAACGTGTTTCGGACGCTTTTTGAAAAGATCCAGTACTCCCATATAGTTTCAAGTATGCTAGCTTATAGTCTCCATGGTACCCCGCGAGCCCCCACATGGCAAGCGTGGACGCTCACCAAACGGTGCATAATGGCTCATGAAAAGGGTCACGCTCCAGCTTCGACCGCAATCGACCCGTGCCGAGGGCCCCGCACCATCATTCTCGATCCCCTCCCCGACCCCACCCGCGCGCACGATCAGATGACCCGCGCCGCTTCCTCGACCGTGGTGATCCCTGCGAGCACTTTTGCGACCGCGTCCATCTTCAAGGTGCGCATCCCTTCGTTGATCGCCTGGTTCTGAATGTCGACCATGGAACGTTGCTCGAAGATCATACCTCGCAACACATCGGTGATGAGCATGACCGAGTAGATCGCCATCCTCCCCGCATAACCCGTACCGTTGCACTGGGCACATCCCCTCCCTCGATAGTAGGTGCGGGAGGATTGGTCCAATCCGAAGTGCTCCAAATGGAATCGGTCGGGTGCGTACGTCTCTCGACATCGCTCGCACACCCTCCGGACCAGCCGCTGTGCAATAATGCCGTTCAGTGCATGAGCGAGACTACTCCTCGGCACCCCGAGGTCGAGCAAACGTGCAATGGTACCGGTCGTCGTGTTCGCGTGGATCGTGCAACCGACCAGATGCCCCACGAGCGCGCTCCGTACCGCATACTCGGCCGTCTGCGCATCACGCACCTCTCCCACCATAAGAACATCGGGGTCCTGCCGAAGCACTGCAGCCATGGCCCGCTCGTAAGTGAACCCCCGCTCTTCACGGATCTCACACTGCCGCATCCAATCCAAGTGGAACTCTATCGGATCCTCAAGAGTGATCATGTTCTTCTCGGTACTTTTCAGTTCACGCATCATGGAATACAGGGTCGTGGTCTTGCCGGAACCGGTAGGTCCGGTGACCAGTATCATACCGAACGAAGACAAAAGCATGGTACGCAACATGGTGAAGGAGGTCTCATCCATGCCGAGCGCATCGACGCTCAACAGCGCATCGGAACGATTGAGCACCCGCATAACAACGACCTCGCCGTTCACAGACGGAAATGTGGAAACGCGCACATCGAACACATGGGCATCGCTCACTCGATCGTTCATTGCGACCGCCACCTCGATATGCCCGTCCTGCGGTAAACTGTGCTCCGCGATATCCACATCCGCGAGCACCTTTACGGTGTTCAGAACGGACGCATACTCTTCAAGCGGCCGTTCAAGATATTCATGCAGTACACCATCGATACGGAGACGGATACGGTAGTTCCCCGACCGTGGCTCGAAGTGGATGTCTGATGCGGTACGCGATATCGCTTCATTGAGAACCCCTTGAATGAAGAGCTCTGCGTCACGATGACCGACGGGAGCATTGCCTTCTTCCATGTTTCGAAGACTCACCTGGGCGACCGTGCGTTCTCGAGGGGACTGTGGTGCGACAGTCGCCAACGGCGGGGTGACACCCCACGCGGCGCGCACACCCGCACCACCCGCCTGAGGAACACCGCCACCTGGCTGACCTGCGTCACTGAACATACACGGATTGTATCATGCGTCGGCAACGGTCAACCACGGTTGCTATGCACACCGAGCGACACGGAACACTTCTCAACATGTACTCTTACCACGTTTCCGAGACACACGTGCCTGTTACGGCATGGACATCCTACAGAAAACAGTGCTGGTTCGTCTCCGTCCCGACAATGCGCCGATACACCCGAACAGCTCTGGTGTGACCTACTTACATAACCTTCTCACATAACCCTCCGGTCGTCGGATCGACGACCGCACGCTTTCCAAAGGACGGCAACGAACGACCTTCGTTCTTTTTGTCGATGTGGGGTCACTTAGTCGTCGGTCGTGAAAGAACGGACACTTCCCAAGAGGAGCACCTTGTCATTATTGTCATTTCTGTACTCCAAACCCATCGCAAAAAAGTATCTCGTGTCCGGCTCAAGCGACGTAATCGAGCGAGTGAAGTCATCGCTCCCGCTGAGGTCACTGTCCTCAAACACCTTCTGAAGACCGAGACCGGTATCATCCTCTTCAATATCCGCATAGGTATCGAAGTCATTGACCACGTCCTCTACCGCTTCTTGATCTGTGCCATAAACGAAGAACGCCGTACCATCCTCGAAATTACGCATGTCGACCTCTCCGCGAATATTTGCGGCAGTGTCCGTCACATTACGTGCTGCGTACGTGTACACGAGAGGCGCCTCCCTCGAAACACCGCCCGTTACGAAACTGCGAATGGTACCGTAATCCTTGTCGCCGTTTTCATCCTCTGCAACAGCACGGTAGTAGTATCGAGTATCTTCATTAAGGTCGGTCACAAGCTCACCAAACGTCATCGCGTCACCATCATCAATGCGCACGGTTTCGGTGTCCTTGCTCAGATTGCCACTGGCGGTACCGTACTCGAACCACACCTCAGCATAGTCCGCATCGTTCAAGTCGAGTTGACCACGAAGTGTCGCGCGATCGTCTTCGACGTTGGTCGGCAAAAGGGTCTTCACTTGCGCTGCACCCTGCTCAGCTTCCGTCACACCGTGCAACTCGCGCCACACGCGCATATACTCGTAAATGTAATTACGAAACTCCTGCGGATCACCAAAATCCTGATCGCGCCAACGAAACTGAAAAGCGTTCTGTTTCTTCACATGCCCGGGCGCCATGCCGTAGTACCCCCACGCAGCACCATTCGGAGCTGCAAAGACGGATGCGGGCGTCAGGACACCCGCGACCAGCACTATCGCAAGTCCCACCATACTTGCCTGTAATAACAGTTTCATAAGTCTACTATGGTTAAAAGCTGATAAGGAAGCGACACACCACCCAAAAGCGACACTCAACACCCCTGCACTGTTATATACGCGCCTATCGACATGTCTCTTTCCATACAGACGCGGGATTACAGAGTACAACCTTCGTGAATAAAGCTCAAGGCGCGTCACTCATGCGCGTGTAATAGGTGCAATCATAGACGAACACCTAAATGGATGGGTGTTCGGCGAAATGGGAAATGGGGACAGCGAACCGCACCCCTTAATGTAGACACTCTAAAGAAATCGGATGTGCAAACTGGTGCCGAGTAAATGTTCCCTGTAATAGACCGGGGACATTTTGTTTCTCCACGAACCGACCGCCCTTTCGGGTATCCCGCTTCCGATCACCGATACCGGGATTCCTTCAGTGATAAAGATGTCCTGCGGAAGACGACCCTTCTCGAGATTCTCTGACAGCGCAAACTTTTTTATTGGTGAGATGTAAATAACTACCGTTTGCGGTAGGGCCATCGTTTGGCGATATGACAATTTGTCGTGTTGCCAAAGAGATAGATTGTTCTTTGAAACTTGTTCTTCCACACGATAGGGTTTCGAAGAGACGAGCTTGACTTCATTCTCTCGCGCAGAGAGCACGAGAGGTAGGCGCAAGTACCCCATTCACCCCGCCCATACCGGCGGGGTTTTGCTTTGCATACTCGCGTGATGGTCTCTGTAGTCTGCTCGCTGAATTGGTGCTACACTACTCGCATGGAAATGAACGATATTCAAACAACAGTGGCACGCCTTGCGCGCGAATATGACATTATGCTTGCAGTGCTTTTTGGTTCGCGGGCGCGTGGTACCGCACGCTCGGATAGCGACGTCGACATTGCCTTTCTTACTGAGCCGCACATTGACACCGCTCGCCTCGCGGAACTACAGACCGTACTCTCGCAGGCACTGGGCACACGTGTTGATCTGGTCGACATTGCAGGTGCTCCGCCCCTCCTCCTGCGCCAAGTTGCCACTGAGGGGAAACTACTCTACGAGGTGACGCGTGGCACCTACACATCGGTACGCATACAAGCCATGATGTGCTATTTTGATGCAAAACCTTTACTTGATCTGCGCAAGCGTCTCACACTTAAACCGCACCATGTATGACCAACATTGAAATCGTGACCAACAAACTCGCGGACATCATGAAATATCAAGGAGAGCTTGATGTGATACTTGAACATGACGCGCACGAGATCATACATACACCGACACTACTTCACTCGCTTGAACGTCTGTTTCAGCTTATTGTTGACGGGAGCGTCGGCATCAACACGCACATTATCGCGGACTCAGGGTTCCCAATGCCGGACGAGAACCGGAGCACGTTCACCGTACTTGCTGAGCGTGGCGTACTTCCGAGCGAGTTTGCGCTCCGTATCGCACCAAGTGTTGGTTTGCGTAACCTGATCGTACACAAGTATGGCGATGTGCGCCTCGCCGATATGGTGGAACTGGTGCGAGAAGAGATCGATGACTACCGCGAGTATGTAGAACTCATCAGGCACTACCTGAAAAGCATAGACGCTTAGCATACCCCCCACACTACGTTGACCCGCCAATCAGCTCCCGCACCACTGCGCCCACTTCCGCCATCACGCGTATCGTCTCCGTAAGCTAAGCGATGATTTTTTCGCACTGTTCAAACTCGGCATTGGTGAGGGTGCGCCCTTTTCTATCTTCGAGGTAATTTTTGGCTGAAAAGGGGTCAGTCCCTTTTTCAGGCCTCCCCTAGGTCTTCGGGTAGACTCAAGTCCGAACTTTCGCACGATCTTGGTTAACCGGTCGTCAGTACCAAACGGCCTGTCACATTCTATGCTCACCTCGATAGCATCCTCTTCTTCTTGTGTCTGTGGTTCGTTCATCCACGTGAGATAGTTGCGTGGTTCTGAAACCCTTTTTTGTTCTGTGTCATATGCGACATTGTAATTAGTATAGGAACACATATTCACACAAGGCATCACAATAGATGCACCTCCTCCTCCCGCAACATCTCCCGCTTGCGTTCAATCCCGCGGTTGTACCCGCCCAAGGTGCCGTCGCTCCGTACGACGCGGTGGCATGGTACCGATGGGTCGTGATTCGCGCGCATCATTGCACCAACCGCGCGCGCTGCTTTCGGCTTGCCCGCTATCCGCGCAACCTCGCCGTAAGTCATGGTGCTCCCGCGCGGGATGGAGCGGACAATAACGAGTACACGGGTGCGAAATGTGCTCGTTGCATTTTTGACGGTCATAATGTTAATGTACCACATGACACATGGCTGGTGTTGGTGCTATGATGCAACCATGCACGAAGATGAACTCCAACAGATAGGTCTCTCAGAAAAAGAGGCAAAAGTGTACCTCGCGACGCTCACGCTCGGCAAAGCGACCGCGCAAGAAGTGGCGAAAAAGACCGAACTCAAACGCCCCACCACCTACTTTACGATCGACGTCCTCATGAAAAAGGGCTTGATGAGCAGTGTGTACGAGGGCAAAAAGCAGTTTTTCATGGCGGAAAATCCGGAGCGACTGGTGGATGTGTTCGAAGCGCGACAGGATGAGGTGCGACGCCAAGGCGAAAAGCTCAAGAAGCTCATACCGGACCTGAAACAATTGCGCCCCAAAACGGATGGTGGGCCGGTGGTGAAGTACTATACCGGAAAGGAGGGGGCGCTGAGTATGGTGAAGGGGATGCTCAATATTCGTGACGGTGAAACCGTGTGGGCAGTGTACGACCTTGATATTGTAGATGCACTATTTACGGAAGAGGAGCTATCAAAGATTCGATACGTACGACACAATAAAAATGTAAATATTAAGACGTTGTATACTTCGGAGAACAAGGTGCTTTCGTCGGATGAACGCGTTGAACGTATACGCATAGACGGTGAAAATTACCCCGTGCACGCTGACATAGCAGTATACGAGGACAAAATCCGCCTTGCGGATATTTCAGGTGACACGATTGGGGTGGTTGTACAAAATAAAGTGCTCGCAGAAGCAATGAAGAGTATTCTCAAGCTCGCATGGGAAGCGGCACAACGGCAAGACGATAAAAGGCGGTCCTAGTTTCCTAGAACCGCCTCACTTACCTCACGTCACCTTGCCACATGTGGCAGGGAGAGACGACCTGTGTCTTCTATCAGTTGGTACCCATACCGCACCTCCTGGTGCATATGTGAGATACTCCGCGACGACTAGTCCGTTGCCGTCGCGTTTCTCCCTAACGATCGCCCATGGCTACCTCCAATGGTGTCTGAACCGGTTTAGTTGTCGAATTTCGCCGTGTCACACACTATGAACCTGCGGCGCTTTGGGTGGGTGCTCCGCACCTCAGTACCGGTTCCGGGCAAAATATGACCTTTGGACTCCATTCCACCCCCGAGTATAGCAAATAACAGTACATTTGTCAACCATCATGGGCACACTACTTTTTATATTTGTGAATAGTACGTACGAGAATAGTACTGGATAGTCAGCGCATGTTGTCATGTGTTAATATGAATAATGGCTTGTTATATAGGTACTATAGTGATTGGTCAGGTGTATATGTCAGTATTGCTTGACAAATAAAACGGTTCGTGTATACTCCCGCTTAGTCAATCAGAAATGACAGGTTGACAGGCCACGGGCCGCCGGCAGAAAGCCGCTCCAAGGTACAGACGAAATTACAGTTCTGACCCGCTGGTAGCACCGCTTCCCCTTCTGGCTCCCGAAGCCTGTCAATCTGCAGTACTTTATGGGGGAATTATGGCCACAGCAATCGTTGTAGGTGGAGTGTTCTCGTGGGTCGACGGCTTCGTGCCGGACGCCAAGGCGAAAAAGCTCACCGAGCGGCAACGATGCCTCGTTGAGTGGGCCAAGCGAGACCCAGACGGGTGCTTCGACCACCTGTGGGAGGAGTGCCGGTACACGGAGGCCGCGTGGCTCATCGAGCACTTGGGGGAACTCGATGGGTAACAATCGTGTCGGTGGCGGGCTCATACGCTCGCCACCCACGATATTTTTCCATCTACCACCTGCGCATGAGTGCTGTGCTGTTTCAAAACTGAATACCAAATGCAACACCTGTAAGGAAAGCTCCTTGCAAGGCTTTTCTTGAACGGCTTTAGTTGCATTTGGCTATTCATGAAGAGGCCTGCAAAGAGTTTTCCGTACGGGAAGCTCTTTGTGTTACGTGCGGTGCGATGCAGCCGCGCGGGACCGACGGAATACTGGGGGTGGATGTTGTCGCGCAGCTTGGCATGCTACCGACACCTCTGAAGCCACCAGCCGTTAGGGCGGGGCCCTCTTCCCTTCGAGTTCCCACCGTGGGACCGGAAGTGGCAGTGGTGAAACCACCCGAAGGTACTCGCGAAGTGCACAACATACAGGCGGATCCCAAAATGGGAACGGACGCCGCGGTATGTTGCGATGCGCGGGGGTACATCGATAAGAGCACCGGCGCGCCAACGCCCACGACTCATACCCCCTTCTTATGGAGTGCACGACACGCGTCGCGCACCGCAAAGAAACAACGTTCTTTTTCAACCAGCGGAGACACGCCATGCGCACGACTACCATCGCCCTTTTCCTAACCCTGACCGCGATCGCCGGCACCGCCACCGCCGAAGACTGCGCAACGGCAATGCGTGGCGAACGCCTCATCACCCCCGCCATCCCCGTGAAGAGCGTGACACAGGTCCCGGGCGACCTACTTGTCCTCACGACCGCATGGGCCGGGCAGGCAGACGAGGTCACGGTGATTCAGCGCGAGTACTTCCCGGAGGAGTACCGTGCAGTGCACACCGCCGGACCGAAGGCTACGTGGCTGGGTGTCGCAGAAGGCACCGACGGACACGGCGACCCCGCGCTCTGGCTCATCGCATTCGCGGAGCCACGCAAGGGCACGTGTGTCTATGGCCGGATCGGCGACCGGGTGTACGAGCGCGCGAGCACGGCACCGCTCACCTTCTCACCCGCAATACGGATGTGGGAGGAATCGCATCCTGACAAGGATGCGGACCGGCGCTAGCGCCCATTTTGGAGGATGTGTATGAGAATAATTACTCTCGCATCCTCCTTCCCTTAGAGCGTACGATTTCCTCACCGTACACTCTAAGGGGAGAAGTCCCTGAGTTCCTTAACAGCCCTGGCACAAGCCACAGGAGGTCGCCATGAAGAGAGTGAGCAACGCCCGCCCCGAGCGCGTAAAGAAGCGCCTGCCCAAGGAAGCACGCGAGCGCATCCACACGAGTAGCGCACACCGCGACCGCACAGCCTACTCCCGCAAGGAGAAGCATCGTGTGCGCGATTGATGACACGCGTTCGCATCGTCACGCCCGTTCGGGCACGAGGCCAATACGTGGCACACGCCTCTTTCAAAGTGTGTCGCACCGGTGGGTCGTAATACTCTCTATAAGGTCTCGGTGGTACCGAACCGAAGTGGGAGGAATACCGATCTGTCGGCGGAGGATGCTATGTCCGAGAAAAAGGCATGCACCTTCTGTCGCACCACTGGCCAACATGGCGCGCGCTGGATTCTGCGGATCGGCAACGATCCCGGGATGCTCGTGCACAAACCATGCGGTCAGCGGCTCATCGCTCAGGCTCCGAAAGGTGTACAGGTCAAACTGTATCCGACTAGGGACTTGGCCGACGAGTTCCGGGCTCAAAACTTCTGGAAGGAAAAATTCCGTGAAGCAGAGGCCCGGACGGCACGCAAGCAGGAAGCGTAAGCCCTGCCATACCGTGAGTGTCGATCAACACTCTGCATTCGGTATGTGGATCTCTGGCCCGGAGACAGAAAACGGGTGGGTGCTCGCGGCACCGGTGGCTGACCCCACAGAGCGGTACACCGCACGCAGTTCTTTCCCGCCTTACCGCTATCGGTAGGGCCATTATTTGGCGGCGCGACCATGGTCGCTCTTCCAAAGAGATGCTCGTTCTTTTAATCGGTCAAACCTGCGGAGGTTACTATGACCACCATCACGTGCCTGCTGTGCGGAAAGACCCTCGAGCCCGTCGTCACCGACGAGACGTTCTACGAGGAAATGGGGGAAATGGGGACAGGCACCATTTCCCCATGATTCCACTATTGATGACGTGTTGTGGGCACCCTCCCGGTGCGATGCGGGGCATAGGGGTATTTTTCTACGGTTACTGGGTGTGAAAAAATTGTCCCTTTTCTCCTCTTTTCTTCGGATACTCCATGTACACATACGGGCTTGCTTTTTGAGGCAAGCCCGTGGTTCATTCGTACACTTCAATCAAAAGTGGCGGGGTGCGTTGGCTGAAACAATCTCTATCGGTCATGGGGTCGGGAATGAGTATCACCCAGCCAAACGGCAACACGTATCCTATACGAAGGGACTCTGCCCCGTTTTTCTTTTTTGAGACGATGGTGAGTGCGCAGTCTTCGACTTTCGTGATGAGCCAGACTGACTGCTGGCGCGATTCCTCGCTTTCCTTTGTGAGCAATACGGGTGTTCCCGGTTCTATTCTAGAAACTCCCAATGCTTCACACATTGAGAGACGTTGATGTGTGTCGTGCATGAGTGTACCCTCGATTGTGTACCTTACGCTACCATAGCATGGTGGGGCGGTAGTGCAAGGAGTCATATGGTGTTGAAGTGTCATCATGCTCATATTTTTCGGATGTGCCATAATGGAAATTCCATTTTCAGAATTCTTGCCGGATGGAGTATGTGTCCCGCCACCTCATTCGTCTGGCGAACATCGGCTCCGTGTCCACCCTCAAGACGGAGTCGTGAGTACGCTCATGCCGACGATTGTTCGTGTATACAATCGCAATGTATACGATGGTGTTTCGCCACACAACGTGGGTAAAGTCTGCAACCCATACGTGGTCCTGGTACTGTGGAATGACGGTGAGAAGCATGTTCGGGTATACCACGGCCTTGTTCTTGGACTTGTGCCACTTTTTGCCTCTGCGCCGGTATGCTTTGATGCCATACAAGTGCTTGACCCGCTGCACCTTTTTCTTGTTCTCTTTGAGGGCAAGCGCTACCCTGCGGTATCCGTATCCCGGATGATCACGCAAGACTGTTTCGATACGTTGTTTGAGTTCCAAATCCTTGGGAGGTTTTCGATGACGATAGTAGAGGGATGCGCGAGAGACACCGAGGAGCTGTGCCTGAGTGCTTTTTGAGATCGTCGCATCCTCCATCACCTCTTTTTTTGGGTTTCGGATAGTTTGAGGGTAATCTCCCCCACGAGACGCAACAGCTCCTCGTTCTCACGGCGGAGTTTATTGACCTCGAGGATGCTCGGCACCTCGGTGGTCTTCTTGCCGATCCATCCATATATAGTGGATGGATCAATACCGTGGTCTGTGGCGGCATCTGCAACAGTGCCCCCGTCATTCTTGATACGGTTGATAATTTACTCCTTCACTTCGGGAGCGATGCGATGCTTTTTCATATGCACTCTATTCTAACGGGCAATTCCTATCCGGAACGAGTGTCTAAATTTTGAGGGTCAGGTCACGGACAAGGATGCGGATTTTCAATTCTCAACTCGACGCAATCGGCACGACAGGACCCCGCGGTGGCGCGGGGTCAAGAGGTGCTCGTCCTTATTCTTCGTCATGCTGCCTCAGAAAATGATAGGCGAGCGTGTTCGTCGTTGTCGGGCAGAGTTCGGGCTCTGCCGCGTCCGGGAACATGTGTTGAATGAATAGCCGGCGAAGCTCTTCTTGGGATACGCCGATCTTTTTTCCGAATCGCACGAGCTTGCGTACGAATCGGTTACCATTTCCGGCATCGTACTTGGTTTTCATGACCGCTCTCCAATGTTGGTGAACCGACCTATTTAACCACCCTCACCTTACTCCGCTTCATCACACATGGCAAGAGTGTCCGGGTGAATAAGTATGAGCGGAAAAACGTGCGACGGCGACTCCGAGTCACTTCACACAGTTCGAGATGACGGGACGAAACGACCATGGATGCCACGTCGCTCCACTGCGGTTCCGCTCCTCGCAAAGACGAACGGTTACGTGGAAGCGGGTACCCGTGTACACCATTTGCGACCAACCGTTCGGCCTGACGTCGCCTTTGCGAGCCGCAGCGAAGCAGGCCATGGGAACGCCGTGGAAGTACTTGCGTGGCATGACAGCAAGGGTAAGCGAGCACGATGAACGACTCCGTCGAAAGGTGGAGTGGTCACTCGCTCGGAGGTTTCGAGAAATATGAAGGCGCAAACACGCGGACGGGAGTGCAATTCCCGTCCGAAAAGCGGTTTCCGCATCCCTACCGATCAGTCAATAAATACCAGTATTAATTACTAAACTAATACTGGTATTTTCTACTGAAGACCGTTAGGTGATGGTATTACATCCGCCGGGTACTTCCGGCCACATCATGGGCATACCAGCCGCTCCCGATGTACTCGTAGGTGGCGTCGACAAGACGCTCGACGTCGGCAAAGCGACCCTCGCGAGTGGATCCGAGCACGACGACCACGATGGGGTGGTCGAGGCCGGAGTCGTAGATAAGAGTGAGATTGCCGCCTGCAAGGTCGGTGTAGCCGGTCTTGCTGCCGAGTGCGCCTTGAAGATCTTCCACATACTCGTTGGTATTGTGCGCCACATGGCTCATGCCGTCTTGCGAAACGTACTCCCGCACAGTGAGAGCGGTGTCGTCGAGCACTTCGCCATGATGCTCCCACACGTACGCAAGAAGTCGCGCCACTTCTTCGGCGGTACCCGCACCCCCCTCCCTGCCGTTGTAGGTGTCGAGCCCGCTCGCGTTGCGGAAGAACATGTCCGAAAGTCCGAGCTCGCGCGCGCGGGTGTTCATGCGTTCCACAAAGGTGTCGACGCGTTCCGGTATCGACTCCGGCGTACTCTGCCACAAGCCGCCGACCGAAGCCGCTATCGCATCCGCCCCGTCGTTGCTGCTTGTGAGGAGCGTGAAGGACACGAGATCGCGCAAATTCCAGCGTTCGTTCTCCACCAAGCCGGAGTCGCCTTCGGTGTCGAGTGCAAAGGAGGAAATGGGAACCGATGCATCGTAGTCGGTCTCAAGCGCAACGAGTGCGGTCATGATCTTGGTGAGCGAAGCGAGGGGGCGGACCGTTCCCCCGTTCTTGGCGGCAAGCACGCGGTCGGCGCGAACATCGTAGACCACGTACGCCTCGGCACCCACCGCTACCGTATCGTAGGGGTTTGTCACATCAGGGGTGCGTGGCGTTTCCTCCACGTAGACCTGCGCCACCGCAGGCGAAACTCGCACGGGCTGCTGCGCCGTACCGGTGCCGTAGACCACGCTCGCCACCGCCACGCTACCGGTCACCAGGCACGCCGTTATACCGGCGAGTATGTGGTCGCGTGTGCGGCTCACCCGCGGAGCCGGCTCCACTGCCACTTCGGGTGGCAGACGCGCTTCAGACTGCCTACTGCGCAAATCGACCGTGTGCTCGGTCGGTGTGGTGTCACCGTGTGTTGTTTCAGGGTATTCGTCCATGATCATTCAGACCGCATCCACCGGTGCCACGGGTTTTGGAGCGGCTTCTTCCGGCGCAAGCGCGCCCGCTTCGAACGCAAGAAGCTCGGCACGTATCGTATCATACTCGGGGAGTTCGTTCACGGCCGTTACCCCAAGGTGTCGCAGCAGGAGCGAAGTGGGTTGGTAGAGAATGATGCGCGGGTTTTTCGGGTCGGGCTGCTTCTCGATGAGGCCGCGAATGAGCAACGAGCGGAGGATGTACGCGCAGTTGAGACCTCTGATCTGTTCGATGTGCGACCGTGTGAGAGGACCTCGGTAGAGAACAACGGAGAGCGTTTCTGCACCCGCCTTCCCCAGGTCGCGCGAGAGCACCTCTTTACGCAGGGCCGCTATCGCATCACTCACCTCGGGTGCGGTCACGAGCTCATACATGTCTCCCACATGGAGCACCCGAATGCCCCGCTCCGCGAGCGAGCCGGTGAGCTTTGCAAGTGCGTCATCTATCTCTTCTTCGGAGACGGCGAGCATGCTCGCAAGCCGCGACCGGGCCATGGGTTCCGCCACGTAAAAGAGTATCGCTTCCAAAGAACGTTCAAGTGAATTCATGGTGTATTGACGTATTGTATCAGAAGAGGGGGTCGTTTACAGCCCGAGTGCCCCTGTGGAAACCTAGCCGTACCGCGGCAGACCCACCGCATCCGAGCGCATGCGAATGTCGCCGAAGCGCAACTCTTGCTCTACATGCACCACGCCTTGGCGTACAAGCTCAAGGAGTGCGAGAAAGGTGACGATGGTGTTCACCTTGTTTGCCGCACCCGCCGATGTGTCGCGAAAGGAAACCTCCAAGCCCGCATTGATGCGCTTAGTCAAACGCTCCATCATTTCTTCGAGCGAGACGACCTTTTGCACCACCGCACGCGGGAGCGGCGTCTTTTCTTTGGGAAGCTGACGCAAGACGCTCCGCACGGCATCGAGCATACCCGCAGGATGCGTGCCCGGGTCGGGAGTGAAAGCCACCGTCATGATACCGCGCCGCTGTCGCGGATACAGGGGTGCGAGCCCGTACCTGCCAAGAAGCATCGTCGCAAGTTTTTTGTACCGCTCGAGCGCTTTAAGGCGCGCCTCAAGGTCTTCGACCGATGCCTGCTCTTCTTCGGAAAGCTCGAGCGAGGGCAAAAGCGAGCGCGACTTGATGAGCAGGAGGTCGGAGCCCACGAGCACGAACTGTGCTGTCTCTGCAACCGGAAACTCGGGGTGTTGCTCGACGTACTTCAAAAAGTCATCGGCAACGGCGGCAAGCGCGATGTCGTTGATGAGAAGCTTTCTTTTTTCGATCAGGAGCAGGAGAAGCTCAAGCGGTCCTTCGAACACTTCCGTATGTAGCTCATAGGTTGTCATGCGCAACCATTGTACCACCGCCCCGTACCCGCATGCACGGGGAGATCGAGGTGGTGTATGGGACGAGGCGATGACGGTCTCGGGTAGCTTCACGCGGTTCGCAATGACCAAACGAAGAGACCCCGGATCGCCCCGTCGCTCCACTGTGGTTCCACTCCTCGCGATGAAGCGTGGAGGTGGCGATGCACGCCTTGAAACTCGGTGTTATTTTTTTTCCGCGCCAAGGTTGGTCGTAACGGAAAGGTTGAGCTCGGCGAGTTGTTCGGGTGAAAGCGGAGTGGGCGCTTGCATGACCGCCGTCTGTCCGCCTCGCGTCATGGGGAACGCCTGCACTTCGCGCAACTGCGACTCGCCGGTGAGGTTCATGATGTTCCGCTCGACACCGAGCGCAATGCCGCCGTGCGGTGGCGTACCGTAGCCGAAGGCCTCGAGCATGTGACCCACACGCTTTTCCGTCTCTTCCGGAGAGTTGCCCATGATCGCGTACGTGGCGCGCAAGAGGTCCGCGCGATGCGCGCGAATACTTCCCCCACCCGCCTCGTACCCGTTGCACACAAGGTCGTACTGCGAAGAAATGATCCCCTCCACATTCGTTCCCGCCAAAAGGTCCCGCTCGTACTCAGGCAATGGCATGGAGAACGGGTTGTGACTGAAGGTCCAACCGCCCGCATCCGTCTTTTCGAACTGAGGAAACTCGATCACCCACGCATACGCGAGCACGCCCGACGCCTTTTCTTCCTCGGTGCGCAGGTCGAACTTGTCAGCCCCATAGAGGCGCATCGCATCGGCGTAGGTGATACGGGGGAACGGTTTTTCTTTAATGGTAAAGCCCATCGCTTCCACCGTTCGTGTGACCATCATTTCGATCGTGTTCATCACATCATCGCGTTCCACAAAGGACATTTCGACGTCTATCTGTGTATGCTCGAAACCACGGTCGGCACGCAGGTCTTCGTCGCGTATTGCACGCGCGATCTGGAAGTACCGCTCGAATCCGCCGGTCATCAATAGCTGCTTGTACTGCTGTGGCGACTGCGGTAGTGCGTAGAACTTGCCGGGGGAAAGACGCGAAGGGACCACGAAGTCACGCGAACCCTCGGGGGTCGACTCGGTGAGGAGCGGAGTCTCGATTTCCACGAACTCCTGTTCGAAAAGGAACTCACGACACCGGCGCACGAACTCGCTGCGCAGGCGAATGTTGCGCTGCATGCGCTCCGTACGAAGATCGAGGTAACGGTACTTGAGGCGCATGATCTCATCGACCGACGCGGTATCGCCCGTGATGTCGAAGGGTGGCGTGTTGGATTCGTTCAAGACTCGCACGTCCAAAAGCTCGAGTTCGATGTCGCCGTTCGTTTCGCCCGCGACCACCATCCGCTCGGGGCGCTTGTTCACCACCGCGGTGAGGTCGAGCACCCACTCCGCACGCACCGTGTCCGCGACCGTGCGCGCTTCGGCATGGTTCGGCAACGCCACGGCCTGCACGACGCCGGATCGATCGCGTACGTCCAAGAATATGAGCTTGCCGTGGTCTCGCCGCACGTGCACCCACCCGAGCACTCGGACTTCGGCACCGATGTGCTCGTGGAGGTCTTTGACCAGTGTTCTTTGTTGCATGTTCTTTTCGCTAGGAATAATGAAATATGCTACGTATGAAGCCCCGACGAAGAGCGTACGAAGCGCGACCCTACACCGACACACCCACCCGCTCGCGCACCTCGCGCATCTTTGCACGCGCCACTTCTCGAGCACGCAGAGCGCCGTCGGAAAGGACAGTCTGCACCAGACCCGGCTCCTTGGCAAGCTCCGCTCGACGTTCGCGGATCGGCGTAACAAACGCGCACAGGCGGTCTGCAAGGAGCTCCTTGCTCTCCTTGTAGCCGATACCGCCCGCACGGTAACGCGCTTCGAGCTCCGGAAGTATGTCCGCACTGAAGTGCTTGTGGAGCGCGAACACATTACACGCATCGGGGTCCTTCGGTTCCTCCACACCTTTACTGTCCGTCACGATCGACTTGCAGAGCTTGCGTATCTCGTCATCCTCCGCGAAAAGCGGAATGGTGTTGTGATAGCTCTTGCTCATCTTTTGACCGTCGATGCCGGGGACCGTCGCCACCTGTGCGGGTATGAACGCTTCGGGTAGCTTGAACGTATCGCCGTAAGTGTGGTTGAACTTTTCCGCGATGTCGCGCGCGTACTCCACATGCTGCTTTTGGTCCTGCCCCACCGGCACGATGTCGGGACTGTAGAGCAGTATGTCCGCCGCCATGAGCATGGGGTAGTCGAACGTACCGACGTTGATCTCTTTGTTCTTCGCTTCCGCATCCTTATAGGCGTGCGCGCGCATGAGATACGGCATGGTGGTGAGCGTGTTGAATATCCAGCACAGCTCGGTGTGTTCGGGGAGATCGGACTGCTTGAAAAGTACCGTGCGCTTCGGGTCGAGACCGATCGCGAGATAGTCGAGCACCAGGTCGATGATGTGCCGCCGCAAGAGCGCCCCGTCGTGCACCGTGTTCATGGCGTGATAGTCCGCCACAAAGACGAAACTCTCGTGTGTTTGAGCCAATTCCACGAACTGCCGCATCGCGCCCAAGTAGTTGCCCACATGCGGCCTTCCCGACGGTTTTACTCCCGAAAGAAGTCTTTTCATGCACATGACTATAGCAGAAAGTGCCGGCGGGTGCGAACGAAAACGGATGTGAAAGTTTGCGTTTCGCCATCGTCGAGTACCGGTGTGGCAGATACCGAATGGTGAGCGCATGCGAAGATCGACCATGTCGGAAAGTGGGGTGGACCGCCCGGAGGTTTCGGGGAATGAAAGACGCAAACATGCGGACGGGACCGCACAACTCCCATCCGACGGTGACCATGATCGTGACGTCGCTCCACTTCGGTTTTGCTCCCCGTGACGGGCGAGGTGACGGCTGAGATGTGCACGAGATGCTGCGTGCGTATGTGGATGCGAGATGTAGTATACTGCATGACGAAACACACCGACATGAAGCACCACCTCCACATCTGGAAAATACTGTTCTTCGACCTCTTTGTCATCGAGTTTGGTCCGGTGGGAGTCTTTTTCCTGGTGTACTACGTATCCTCTTTCCCCATCGCCGCACTCGCACTCGGCCTCTCCACCCTTGCCGCACTTCTGGCCTCACGCGCGATCAACGAACGAGTGCCGTGGTTTGCGATATTCTCGGGCAGCATCACCATGGCGACATCGCTTGCGACCTACCTCCTCGAAGCGCCCAACGTGCTCATCGTGAAGGACAGCGTGTTCTACCTGCTTTTCGCTCTCATCCTCGGTGTCAGCATCGCCACAGGCAAACACCTGCTCCGCGCGTTCTTCGGACACGTATTTGCCATGAGCGAACAGGGTTGGCGCACGCTCGAGAGACGATGGCTCGCTTTCTTTGTTCTTGCGGGAGTATCGAACGAGCTCGTGCGCGTGTACCTCACCGCGGACGAGTGGGTGCTCTACAAGCAGGCGATCGTTCTCATATTTCTCGCGTTCGGTCTCTACCAGTTCCGCGTGAGCACGCGATATCGCACCAACGATGCCGACAAGTGGGGCCTGCGCAAGCTTTGAACGCGACACGCATCTCCCCATTATCGAAACGGCAAACCGCTTCTTTTTTTGAGAAGCGCGTACCCTATGAAGTGGTATGCGAGTTGCGCGGCGACGTACTCGGTGAGCACATCGTCTTTGAACGGCGCGGTCTCCACCACGTCCGCAGACACAACGTCCTTCATTGCGAACAAGTGCTGCACGAAACGCATGCAATACTCCCACGACATGCCTCCCGGGACCGGAGTTCCCGTGGCGGGCGCGACGGAAGGATCGAGACCATCGACGTCGAACGTGAGGTACACCTTCCGCGTGGGTATGGCCCGCACAATGTCCTCCACCGTATGACCCGCTCCCATGCCCCACTCGAACACTTTCGAACCTGAAGCGACGGCAAAGTCCATCTCCTCCTTGGCGTAGGTCCTGATCCCGACCTGTACCGTGCGAAAGCCGAGCTCTACCCCCTTTCGCATGACACACGCATGCGAGTACTCGCCACCCGGATCTGTGTCTTTGAACGAAAGGTCGTCATGGTACATGTCCAAATGCGCATCCACCTGCACCAACGTGACCTCATCGACACTGCCGGGAATCTCCGCAAGACCGCGAAAGATACCCATGGAAACGGCATGCTCGCCACCGAGCGACACTACGAACGCACCACGCGCGTAATGTTCTTTCCACACGGCACGAACGGCCTCGACCATGTCCGCGGGCGGTAGCACCCCCACTCCCGAAAGCGAGTCGTCGTGTGCGATCAAAAACTCACGGGACACTTCGAGCGACAACGTTCGATCGTACTGTTCTATCTGCCGGTCCATACACTCGACGATCCTCTCGGGACCCTTGTCCGAACCTCGTCGAAACGAGGAGGTGCGATCGTACGGTATGCAAAGCACGACCGCTTCAGCCGTTTTCGGGTCATCGGCACGGAACACGGCCTTGGCGCATTCGTCCACTACATGTTCCGGGTGTTGCGCGAGCGTCTCAAGGTAAGCAACGATCATCGCTCTCGCCACCGGATTAAAACCGGAGTATGCTTCGTTCTGCAAGTACTCAACGACCGGAACCCACCGCCACTCGGAAAACTTTTCCGGCTCCATCAAGCGCGCCTCCTCGGACGTGACACAGTGGAACATGGGTACGGTATCACCTTCTTTTGCGCCGGTCGCCTCACCGATATACTCGACGACGTCGAACCGTGCGATTCCCACCTCCTCTCGCACTTCCCTCCGCAGCGCCTGTTCGATCGTCTCTCCCGTATCCGCACGCCCGCCGGGAATGGTCCACACGGAGACGTCTTTCCACACATCTTTCGTGTAATGCCGGTGTCCGACCAACACCTCGCGGCCACGCACAAAGAGAGCCACGGGACAGGTGGTGGCATCGGCTTCGCGTGCAAGTACCGCTTCTTTCATGCCACCATACTAGCATGGCGGCATGATGCTGTATATTTTGAAAGCGCAAGACCTTTCACGATGTCGATCAACCTTTTGAAAACCATCTCGACCTGCGACCGAGGTGTCGAACGATCGTTGGGGCATCCGACCGCACCGCTTGCACCACCGCGGACAACGGCTTGGACGCCACTCCGCGATCACACCGGCACGCAATGGTGCGACCCCGCATATCCGTATCATCGATCCCCAAAAAGTATCGCTCGGCAAGGCGGATATTCGGCGAGAAGGTTACACGGCTCCAACATACGACCGCGGTCGACCGGAGTTCCCGTGTTCTGCACACGATCGATTCCATCCGCACTGCGCACTAGGTGTGAACTCCCGTGTTTGTTATACTGAACGCATATGAAAAAGAAACGCTTTCGTATGATACCGCTCATACTCGTCCTTGCAGGCGTCGGCGCCGTAGGGTACTGGTATGCCGACCACCGCGGCTGGTTCGAAGACCGCGGCCCGACCAACCTCCCCACCGCGGAGGAACGTGCTCGCATGGAGGAGATCGAACGCTCAAGCGCGTTACCCGCTCCGCAAGCGAAAGCGGGCGTTGGGGTCGTTCCCAAGGGCAGCACCCCTCCCCCACCTCCGCAGGAAGCCGCCTCCTCCACGACCGCAACCGGCACTCCACCGCTCGAGATCCCGAGCGGTACCACAACAGCCGAAACGGAACCCGCACCCACCGCGGCGGAGGCGAACTGACACACCCGCACACAATCGAGCGTTCACCTGTGTTGATGCACAAAAGCCCCGCAAGGGGCTTTTGTCACGAATGTGCTTGAAACGCTCTACTCCAGAATCCCGTCCAGGTTCACATCGTAGAGTATGCCTTCGGCGACCAAGCGGTAGTCGATAAGGTCGCCCGACTCGAACCAATGTGCAAGCTCCTGATTCGCCTCGTCAACCGAACCGGAAGCATGGATCAGGTTGCGGATCGCGCGGTCGTCGGTGTCTGCCATAGCATAGCTGTCGAGCACGAAGTCGCCACGAATGGTGCCAACATCGCTGCTGCGCGGCTCCGTACCGCCCACGAGCTTGCGTACGAGCTCCACCGCATGCGCCCCCTGCCATGCCATGACCACGACCGGACCGGAGGTGAAGTACGCTTTCAGACGCTCCACCACCGCATCGCCGATGACGATCGGATCATCCGAGGGAGGGGTCATACCCTTCTTCTTATACGACTCGATACTCTTCTCACCCACCTTGCGCTTCCACTCGGGATCGAGCGTGTAGTGCTCTTCGACCTGACCCGCGGCGGGCACGGTGAACTTCATGGCCACCAACTTGAGACCGACGCGCTCAAAGCGCCGAATGATCTCGCCCACGAGCGAACGCTGAACACCGTCGGGCTTGATAATGACGAGCGTGCGTTCTTTTTTATGTTCGGACATAGTTGAAAATGGTGCAAGGAATGTGCACGACCACACACCTGCGCTAGTGATAATGCGCGCAGTATACACGACCCTGCCGACACACGTTGGGTTGCACTCTTTGTAAATATGTGGTATGATTTTCTTTTGGCATCGGTGTGGCAATTCGCCGATACACCCTGCCTTCCAAAATTTCACCGAACACGTACGGTACACTCGATTCTCGAACACGAGTACCGATCTCGTACGACATCGAACCAAGTTCGGTTATTGTTGATGCGATAACGAGTTACCAACTCGTAAGCACGAGCGGCTCACGATCGGTGATGGCGATGTTGTGCTCGAAGTGCGCGCTGCGGGACCCGTCCTTGGTGCGCACCGTATACCCATCATTCATAAAGGTGACCGCCCCCTTCCCCTCATTCACCATCGGCTCGATCGCGAGCACCATGCCGGACACCAAACGCTCGCCCTTGCCGCGCGCACCGTAATTGGGCACTTGCGGCTCTTCATGGACCGCATGTCCGACACCGTGGCCACACAGCTCGCGCACGAGCCCGTACCCCTCACTTCGAACGTACGATTCGACCGCATAGCCGATGTCGCCCACATGATTACCTGCCCACGCTTCGCCGATCCCGCGCATGAGCGCCTCGTGGGTGACTGCGAGCAGTTGTCGCGCCTTGATGTCGATGCTCCCGACCGGCACGGTCTTTCCCGCATCGATGACGAGGCCGTCCCGGACCACTCCCACATCCAAACCGATAATGTCACCCTCCTTGAGCGTGTACGCGAGTTCGGTGGGTATACCATGCACCACCACGTCGTTCGGTGCGACACAAAGTGCGCAGGGGAACGGTCGCTCCGCACCCCGCGGACGATAGTTCTTGAACGCAGGCGAACACCCGAGCGACGCGATACGCTTGCACGCAAGCTCCTCAAGTTCGGCGGTATTCACCCCGGGGCGCACCGCCGCTTCAAGCTCGGCGACCACCTCGGCGTGCAGCTTTCCCAGCTCCTTGAGCGCGCGGATCTCTTCCGGTGTTTTTACCAACATAGATCGATTACGCCATCGGTTGCGGCAAACCGAGCGCCTCGAGCACGTCGCGATGCACCGCTTCGATGGTTTGGTCACCATGGATGTGTGCCACACGGTAGTACGGATGTTCTTCGAAGAACTTGATGGCGAGCGCCACATCGTGTTTGAACCAGCGCAAGCGCTCGGCCACCTTTTCGGGCGTATCGTCGAACCGCTTCCTGCCGTGCACCAACCGCTCCACGATCGCTTCGTCCGGCATCTCAAAGGAGAGCACCACCGGATCCTTGCGCTCATAGAACTCGAACGCGGTATGCAGTATCGGCGACTCCTCGGCACGGCGGGGGAACCCGTCGGTTATGATATGTTCGTCACCCGTCACTCCTTCGATAAAGAGCGAACTCCAGATCCAGATCGGCAAAAAGCCGGGTGCGAGACCGCCGTGTGACAGCACTTCTTTAATCTTGCGTTGCGTGTGGGTGTCACCTTCCATGAACTCGCGGAACTTCTCGCCGGTCTGGAAGTAGTGGGTCGGATGACCGGGATCGTTCTTTTCCAGGTATTCCTTGAGCAATTTCGCCTGAGTACCCTTTCCGCACCCCGAGGGTCCTATGAGAATGGCTGTTGTAAGCTCCATGTTGATGCTGATTTTATCGTGTAAAACGCATAGAGCGCGGCGAGCGAGGCTCACAAGAGGTCTATACCTGTGGAGTGTACCACGGAACGAGTCGACACGCACGATGCACTACGAGGAGAATTGACTCAGTACTCTCGTATCGACACTTGAGCATCCACCTTGCGCACCAAGTCGAGCACGACCGATACGACAATGAGCAAACTGGTACCACCGATCGCGAATGCACTCGAACCGGTGATCGCCTGCATGATGTTCGGCAATACCGCGATCACGCCGAGAAAGAGTGCGCCGACGAGCGTGATGCGGGTGATGATGTTGCCCAGGTACTCGGTGGTCGTAATGCCCGGCCGCACGCCCGGAATGAACGCACCGGACTTCTGCAGGTTGGTGGAAATGGACTGCGGATCGAAGGTGACCGCCGTGTAAAAGTAGGTGAACGCGACTACGAGCACGAAGTACAGTACCCCATAGAGCCATGGATCCGCCAAGAGCGTGCTCGCTTTTTCAGCGAATGACGCGATCGCGGGGTTTGAAGCACCGAGCAAGTACTGGAATATCATGTTGGGGAACAGGAGGATCGAAAGCGCGAAGATGATCGGTATGACGCCCGCCTGATTGACGCGAAGCGGGATATAGGTCGACACGCCGCCGTACGACTTCCCGCCACGCACCTGCTTCGCGTAAGTGACGGGCACCGGACGCTCCGCCTCGGTGATGACCACGACCGCGGCGGTCATGAGCACCGCGGAAACCAACACGCCGATATAGAGCGGTATCTGTGAGGGATCGTAATTCAGGAGCGTCTGTGAGATGATAAGCGGCATGTTCGCCACGATGCCGGCAAAGATCAGAATCGAGACACCGTTACCGATGCCGAACTCGCTTACAAGCTCACCGATCCACATGAGCAGGATGGAGCCGGCGGCAACGACCGCCACATTGACCAAGAATGGCACCATCTCGAGATTGGCGACGATCCCTTGTCGGGTAAGGAGCATCAAAAAGCCGAACGCCTGAATGAATGCGAGCGGCACGGTGAGCATGCGGGCGTACTGGGTGAATTTTTGTCTGCCGGCCTCACCTTCTTCGGTGTACAGCGCCTTTATTTTGGGAGACATGATGCTCATGAGCTGCATGATGATGCTTGCCGTGATGTAGGGACCGACACCGAGCATCACGATCGAGAGGTTCATGAGACCGCCGCCTGAAAAGAGGTTGAGCACCCCCAGGAACTCATTTTGTGCGAAGAACGTGTCGAGCGCCATCTTATCGACTCCGGGAATGGGTATCGCCGCCAGAAGGCGGAAGACCACGAGCGCACCCAGGAGAAAAACGATGCGAGCACGCAATCCTTCGTCCGTGACGATGAGTTTGAGTTTTTGGACGAAAGCTCCGAACATATCCTACTGTTTTGAATACTTACTTATCACACCTCCATCCGCATCGACCGCACTGAACCTAGAGCACGGTGCCCCCGACCTTTTCAATGGCCGCACGCGCCGCCGCCGAGAGCGTACAACCCGCGACCGTGAGTTTTTTTGTGAGAGTGCCGGTGCCAAGTATCTTTACGGCAGCGGGCCTTCCTGCAACCGTACGCAACACGCTTTTCCGTACGAGCGTCTTCGGGTCTACCCGTTCGCCCGCCTCGAACACTCGCTCGAGCACCGTAAGGTTGACCCCCACCGGGCGCACCCGTGCCGCATTCACCGTCCGTGCACGGTTTTTGCCGAAGCCGCGTCGCTTGGGAATGCGCTTGATGATGTCGCGCTCTTGCGGTCGGATCTTGTGACCGGCGCGCGATTTTTGACCCTTATGTCCCTTGCCCGACGTCTTGCCGCGCTTTCCACCGCGTCCGACGCGCTTCGCCTTGCTCACGCCGTTTGATTTTGTAAGTTCGTGTAGTTGCATGGTGTTCTCTGTTTACTACTCCTCGGTCGCAGCGGGCGCGGGTTCGACCGTCTTTTTTGCAGTCTTTGCAGCCGACTTGCCCCTTCGAGCGCGCAACTTGCTCAGAGCGAGCACCGTCGCACGTGCGTTATTGAGCGGATTCTTGCTCCGCGAAAGGATCTTGGTCGTTACATTGCGCACCCCCGCGAGTTCGAGCACGGTACGGACCGCACTTCCCGCCTTGAGACCCTTGCCGGGCGCCGGTATGAGCATCACCTGTGCGGATGCGTACTTTACCTGCACATCATGCGGAATGGAAGCGCCTTCGGTGATGGGAACCGTAACCAAGTGACGCTCGGCGTCGCGAGTCGCCTTTTCGATCGCAAGCGCCGTATCGCCCGCCTTACCAAGTCCGACACCTACCTTGCCCTTACCATTACCGAGAACCAAGGTGACACTGAAAGAGAACCGGCGACCACCGGCGACCACGCGGGTCACCCTGCGAATGTCTATGACCTTGTTGTCGAACTCACTGCGCGCGCGTGGGGTGCGCTCACGACGAGGTCGTCGCGCCCCGCGCTCATTGCCGCCCCGCGCCGGTGCAGCTCCTCTCGTCGACACGTCCGTCGCTGCATTCTGTGTTTGTGTTCGTTCTTCCGTCATAGCGTGTATTAAAACAGTAAGCCACCTTCACGCGCACCGTCCGCCACTTTCGCGACCGAACCGGCATACAGGAAACCGCCGCGATCGAATACGACCGTATTGATGCCGAGTTTCTTCACCTGCTCCGCAAGCGCGATACCGAGGGCACGGGCGCGCTCATGAGTGCCGGAACCCGATATCGATCGCGTATCAAGCGCGACAAGGGTGGCACCTCGAACATCATCGATGATCTGCGCATACACCGCGGTATTCGAACGGTAGACCGCAAAGCGTGGACGCATCGCGGTACCGCGTACCTTCGCACGTATGCGCGCATGTCGACGGACCCTCTTTGCTTGTTTGATGTTCGATGTGTTCATGGTGTCTTTGTGATCGATAAGACGCTATTTCGAAGCCTTCTTACCTTGCTTGCGCAGTATGACCTCATCGCTGTAGTGAAAGCCCTTGCCCTTGTACGGTTCCGGCTTCTTCAGTGCGCGAACGTTCGCCGCGAACTGACCGACCGCTTCTTTGTCGATACCTGAGATGGTAAGCTCGTTCTTCTCTACGACTGCAGTAAGACCTGCGGGGATCTGCACGACGACCGGATGGGAAAAGCCGAGTGACATGTTGATGCTCGCACCTGAAACCGCCATGCGATACCCGATACCGTCGAGAATCAGTTTTTTCTTGTATTCGTCGTTCACACCGTGCAGCATGTTCTTAAGGTGCGATGCATAGGTGCCCCAGAGCGCACGAGCGAGCTGCGTGTCGTTTTTCGGTGCAACCGTTACCGCACCATCCGCTATCTCGAACGAGACGAGCGGGTGAAGCGCCTTGGTCAAGGTACCCTTGGGTCCTTTCACGGTAAGCACACCTTCCGCGACCGACACATCGGTCTTTGCGGGTATGCTGATAGGTCTTTTTCCAATGCGGCTCATAGTATCAAAACATGCGTATTACCAAAGCTCGAAGAGCACTTCCCCTCCCACGCGTTCCTTTCGTGCATCTTCACCGAGCAGTATGCCCTTGGGCGTGGAAAGCACTACCACACCCAAGCCACCGCGGACGGAACGTATCTCGTTCGCTCCCGCATACATGCGCATACCGGGCTTGGATACTCGCTTGACGTCCGTGATCCGGTACGCACCCGATTGGGTACGGCCGAGGGTGAGCTCGAGGGTCTTATGTACCCCCTTTCCGCGGGTCTGCACATCGGCGAGGAAACCTCGCGCCTTGAGCTTCTCCGCGATCGCGAGCTTGGTACGGGACAATGGAAGCGAAACCACCTCTTTACCGGCCATGGCGGCGTTCTTGAGGCGTATGATCATGTCTGCGATTGGATCGGTCATGCGAGTATGCGTTAGGTGTGTCTTACCACGAGCTTTTCTTTACGCCGGGAATGCGTCCCTCGTTCGCAAGTTCACGGAAACAGATACGACAGAGATCGAAGTCGCGCATGTAGCCACGTCCCCTGCCACAGCGGAAACAGCGATTTTTCGCTCGCGTGGTAAACTTAGGCTTCTTCTCACTACGTGCGACAACTGATTTTTTTGCCATGGATGTAACAAAATAAACGCAAATGCGTCTTGCAGAGCGTAGCAGTTTCGAGGTTCTCTGTCAACGTCGACTTGCCACACCTGCGCTCGCAGGAACACTATACCGCACCTGCACCCCGTATACTAGCAGATGTGGGAGCAAAGTCAATCGATCGGGTCGGTAGCCGTTCCCGAACGAGGATTCCGCACTGAATCTCATCTTCCTGACTTCCGACCTGGGACACCCACAGCGATTGTGGATAACGTCACATAGTAGCTCTTGAGCCGAGTCCATACGAAGCACCGTGCGTGAGGGTGTTATTGCTCCCGGTAGCATGTAGTCGAGCGCATACATGTTTTGTGCCAACTCACCAGCTCGTCGCGCACTCATACACACACCTGTTTGTTTCAACAACCGCTCCAACTCTTTCCATATCGAATACGCGACGAACGCAACGCAAAGGTGTGCTTCGATACGTCTCCTGACTTCCGACTTGGGACACCCTCAGCGATTGTGGATAACGTCATATAGTAGCTGTTGAGCCGAGTCCATACGAAGCACCGTGCGTGAGGGCGTTATCGCTCCCGGTAGCATGTAGTCGAGCGCATACATGTTTTGTGCCAACTCACCGGCTCGTCGCGCACTCATACACACACCTGTTTGTTTCAACAACCGCTCCAACTCTTTCCATATCGAATACGCGACGAACGCAACGCAAAGGTGTGCTTCGATACGTCTGCGTTTGTAGTGGTACACCGGCCGTATTCGCAGATCGGTCTTTGAGATGCGAAAGGCACGTTCAATCTGCCAGAGGTGGCCGTAGTGTTCCACCACCTTCTTGGGTCCGAGTCGCGTATTGGTCACATACCCTTTGAGCCCATCCCACGCTTTGTCCGCCTCAACACGATCCTCATCGACCGAAACACTGATCTCACCCTCGAGCGTGAGAAAACGGTTGTACCCGCGGTTGTGCACCTGTTGTTTGGTGAGCTTTCTCGTCTTCACTTTGGCACGCAGTTTTGTGAGCCCCTTCTCGCGATTGTGCGCATCCTTTCTCGCTCGCTTGTCGCTGTACGTCACGATGAGGCGTGTGCCGTCCGATTTCTTGAGTATGACGTGTTCGCCGTCTTTGAGATTCTTGGTGTAGGTGAGAATCTTCGCTTTCAGTGCGCCCGTCTCATTCTTGATACGTGCCCCGAGAATGAACGTGTGTTTCCGCTCCACAAGCTCTTCAATGTTTTTCTTGGAGAGCAATCCCGCATCGGCGACCACCACGGGTTTGTCGAAGCCGTACTTCGCCTGTATGGCAGAGAGAGTGGGTAGGAGCGTATGCCCCTCGTATGTGTTGCCTTCAAAGATATCGTACCCAATGGGGTAGCCACCCTCACCGATCAAGAGTCCGAGCATGATCTGCGGACAGTCGAATTTGCCATCCTTGGAGTACCCGATCTTGCGGAGGTCGTCTTCGTCTTCCGCTTCGAAGTAGAGGGTGGTCATATCGTAGAAGACGACCGAGATGGTACCGAGCGTTTTCTTGGTGTGCTCGTACGCGATACGCTCAATCTGTTCCTTGTATTTTGTGTGTAGACGGTCAAGTGCTTTGTACAGCACATCCTCCGACATCGCTATACCGCGGTACCGATAGAGGTAGTCGGCGGTTTTCAGCTTTGAAAGCGGAAACGCAAGTCGGGCAATGACGAGATGCCGAAAAGTCTCATCATGGACCAGATTGAACCCGATTCGGTCAAAGAGAGTACCGAAGACAAGTTCGGGGCCAATGGTACGAATGTTGGCGTTATTGAGTGTGCCGACAAACCGTTCCACTGCCACAGTATCAGGGGTCACCGTCGCAAATAGCTTGCCCTGATCCGGTTGTTCATGGATGAATGCGGATGCACGTGCTCTGTACCGCGCCACAGTGTCCGGGTCGGATGATGCGCCAAACGACTTCACCACGCGATATTGGCCACGTCGCTTCTCTATCACTTGGACACTCACCGTGCCACTTACGTTCTTCTTCTTACGCACAAACATGCCTCAAGTATACGCCATGGGACACCCACTTTTAAGCTTTTCATACGTGGTTAAGCCGTCAAATACGGCTCAGGGGCCAGGGGTCGGAAGTCAGGCGCTCCAACTCTTTCCATATCGAATACGCGACGAACGCAACGCAAAGGTGTGCTTCGATACGTCTGCGTTTGTAGTGGTACACCGGCCGTATTCGCAGATTGGGTGTGCTCGGTTTTTTGTGGCGGGTGGGAAAAGGAAAAAGCGGGCATGTGCCCGCTTTTTGTGCCTTACTTACTTTGCCAGTTTTTCTTCAAGTAGTTTGATGCGTTCTTCGAGAGACTCATTTATTCGGCGTTGCTCCTCGATCTGCGCTTGTTGTTCCTTAACCGCCTCGATAAGGAGCGGGGTCAGGACGCTGTAATCAACTGAAAGAAATCCATCGGAATTTCTCTGTACTGCCTCAGGGAACGACTTCTGAACATCTTGAGCAATAACGCCATGATTTCTCTTGCCGGTATTTTTCCAGGTATATGACACGCCGCGGATGTTCATGAGTCTGGTGAGGGCATTCGGTATGACCGCGATATCCTCCTTTAAGCGTTCGTCTGAGCTACAAGCTCCGTACTGTGTGCCATTGATGATCGCGCATTTGGCGGTAAAATTACCAGTGATAGAAAGATCACCACTCGGAAGGTTGAATGTGAATGGTCGTGTAGCATCAAACCACGCTCCGTTATTTCCAGCACTTTTAAGAACGTAGAAGTTGTTGCCATCAGCTACCAAAAAAGCTGATATATTGTTAGAGTCTTGAAGTGCAAGTGTTGGCGCAGCGTTGTTTATATACATATTCTGATTTGTCGTCCGACCATTGAGCGTCACCGCTTGCAAATCCAGACTTGTACCCCCACCCGCCTGCGACCACGCGGTGATGCAGCTCGCGCCGATACAGTGTTGGGGAGAGGTTATCTTTGTTGTGGCAAGCACATCACCCTTCACATGGAGCGTTGCCGAGGGTTTCTCGCCATAACCATAATCCCAAGGATAACCCACTCCGAGTCCGCTTGTTATAAGAAGGGATGGTCTGACAGACGAGCAAGATTTGTCGCAAGATTGGAAGATCAAACCGCCTATGTTATTCGATAGAAACATATCGACTCTTCCGGAGTTGTTGGTTGCCGAAAAGCCGGGCGCTTCCCCTCCTTGACCTCCGACACCAACAACGGCTTCGGCCGTTCCTTGTGAAGCGCCGGGCTTCTTTACCACCATACCTACATAATTCGGCCAATTTCCCAACGCACCTGAATATGAGCCCGCGAACTCCAAGCTTCCGTATGTGCTCTTAATATGGAGCGGGAAATTAGGATTCGTAAGACCTATACCAACATTGCCGCTGTTGTAATAGATATTGCTGCCGTTCTTTGTCCAGATGGTATCTCCTCCACCCGCCTGCGACCACGCGGTGATGCAGCTCGTGCCGATGCAGTATTGGGGAGCGGTCATCTTTGCACCGGCGCCAAGCGTAAAACTGCCCGATTTCGTCTGCGCCGTGCTTCCCGTCGTCACGGGGCCGGTGACGTTTCCGTTCGGTGGAGTACTTCCGGGAGCGGTCCATGCGGAAACGGAGTACGTGACGCCGCCCACGACTGCAAGTGCGATGAGTGCGGCGAGTGCGGTGCGATTACGGCTTTGTGTGGTGTTCATAGGGTTATGAAATAGTGTGAGTAATGGATAAAAGACGCTGCGTTACTCGAATGTTTCGTTCGAAACGGGAGTATCTTGTGCGGCTTCGGGCGCTGTCGAGGGTTCCGGAGCGGGTGCGGGGATGGCTTCGGGGATGGCCAAAGGTTCCTGATTCGGCACCGGTGCGGCCACTTCGATGGTGCGTGCGACGAACGAAGCGGTGTCTCGCGTCACCGGTTCGTTGGTGTTCACCGTGACGGTGCTTCCTTGCGGAATGTCCGAAAGAGCGATCGGTGTGCGCATGACACTCGAAGGGTATGGGAGCTCCGGCATGCCGCCGTTATCCTCGGTGATGACCGTGAGCGCCTGCTCATACGCGCTCATCTCTTGTTGGTATGCCTCGGGATCTTTGGGAGTGACCCGCACGATCTCGGTGTTCGAATCGACGGTGACGGTGACGTCGCGAGGATCGTCGAGCATATCAAGCCCGGGTCGAGATATCGTAAGCGAAGTGGCGGCAGCATCCTTCACAACACCCGTAACGGATGTCGTCGGCATGGTCACCGGATCGGGGATGTAGCCACCTTTGACGAGCTTTGCACGGGCAGCCTCGAAGCCCGCGGCGAAGTCGCCACCCGTTTCGTCACTTACGGAAGGTGTGGACACACGCGTACCAACGAAGAGGCCGACGCCGAAACAGGCGATCGCGAGTATGGCGAGCTTCGTCATGCGAACGGGCTCGATGGCGCAGGATGGGTTGGTTTCCATGTTCATATTGATGCTACAAATAAATGCGGCACAAAGTGTGCTGTCTATATCATACCGCGCGGAGGGGGTGGCGGAATGTGTTGAGGTGGGGATAACTTCACCCATACCCATCGATCACTGACAAAAAACTCCCGAGGGAGTTTTTTGTCGTTGACCAGATACGCCCCACTATGCGTTCTTGAGGGGCACACCCATGAAGCGGAGGTATGCTTCGGCTTCTTCTTTGTTTTTTGCGGTGGTGACGATCGTAACAGACATACCGAAAATGCTGCGCTGTTCTTCGTCGGAAGTCTCGGGAAAAATGGTATGCTCGGTGATACCGATCGTCATGTTGCCGAGCTCGTCTATCGCACGTGGGGAGAGGCCGCGGAAATCACGGGTGCGCGGCAATGCGATGTGCACGATCTTGTCGAACAGGTCGCGCATGCGCGCTCCTCGCAGGGTCGTTTGATATCCCACAATGTCGCCCTGTCGCACCTTGAAGGACGCAATACTCTTCTTCGCCCCGCGAGGTGCCGCTTTCTGGCCGGTAATGCGTGCGAGACGGTCCTGAATGAGTTCGACCTGTTTGGGGTCGCTCACCTTGCCGATACCGCTCGAGACCACGAGCTTGGTCACGGTCGGCGTCTGCATGACGTTCGTGTACCCGAAACGCTCCCTAAGGGCTTCGTACACTCGCTCTTGTCGTTCACGAAAGGTCATCATGGTAGTGTGTAAAAGATTATTTGAGCACGGCGCCACTCTTCTTGGCATATCGCACATTCTTGCCCGCTTCGTTGCGCTTCACCCCGACTCGGGTCGGCTTGCTCGACTTCGGGTCCACAAGAGCGACATTGGAAACGGATACGGGCGCAGCGACCGACACGATACCCCCACCCTGCTTGGTGTTGCGCTTCGCCTTTTCGTGGCGTGTCTGCAGATTGACCCCCTCAACAACCACCTTGCCCTGCGCGGGAAAAGCACGCACCACCTTGCCGGTCTTGCCCTTGTCTTTGCCTGCGAGCACCTGTACCGTGTCGTTCTTGTGTATCCTCATATCGTATGTTTCGTTATCCTACAGCACCTCCGGCGCCATACTTGCGATCTTTTGGTACCCGAGATCCGCGATCTCCCTCGGGATGGGGCCGAATACACGGGTCGCGCGCGGCTCCTTCTTCGCTTTATCGATGATGACGACCGCGTTCTCGTCGAACCGTATGTACGAACCATCCTTTCTGCGAAACGGCTGCTTGGAACGTACCACCACCGCATGCACCACATCCTTGTGCTTCACCTGCTTACGCGGCTCGGCGACCTGTACGGAAAGGATCACGATGTCCCCGATGCGTGCATAGCGCCGCATGCTGCCTCCGGGAACTTTGAACACCCTGCCTATCTTGGCGCCGGTGTTGTCTGCGATCTTCACAATGGTCTGCGGTTGGATCATATTCGTTGTTGAAATGAAAATGAAATGGAAAGGTGACGGTTCGTTTCGTTCGATCTTACCCTACCACGATGAAATGCTTGAGCTTGCTTATCGGGCGACACTCGCGGATGGTCACCTTGTCACCGACATGCTTGTCGTTCGCACCGTCGTGGGCGTGGTACTTCTTCACTCGCTTGATGAACTTCCGATACTTTGCGTGCTTCACGAAGCGGGTGACCGCGACCACCACTGTGTTCTGCATCTTGTCGGAAACTACCACGCCGTGGAGCACCGTGCCGCGTCCTTCAGTCTTGTCTGTCGTATGTGTGTCGTTCATGGTCGATTCGTTATGCGCTCGTGCGGCCGGTAATGGTCAAAATGCGGGCGATGTCCTTGCGCAAGCGCATACCAAGGTGTGTATCGCGAGTGCGGCTGCCTTTGGTGCCGAACCTGAATGCGCGAAGCTCCTCACGCTTCTCACCCAAGAGCTTGGCGAGCTCCTCGACGGTCTTGCTTTCCAATGCTTGCATGTGCTTGTTCATAGTGTTGGGCTTTATACCATGTACGACATCCGAATGCAACGACTACCGCTCGCGAGCGACGAAGCGAGTCTTTATGGGAAGTTTCGCGCCCGCTTTACGCAACGCCTCCCGAGCGACCGCTTCACTTACTCCTTCCACCTCGAAAAGCATCCTGCCCGGTAGCACTTTCGCCTCGTATGCTTGCACATCACCTTTTCCCTTACCCATACCCACCTCGGCGGCCTTCTGAGTGTAGGGGGTATCGGGGAAGATACGGATCCACGTACGCCCCAATTTACCCATGGCGCGACTGATGGTACGGCGAGCGGACTCAATCTGATTGCTTCGGATCCTTCCTTGCTCCATGGCTTTGAGTCCGAACGAACCGAACGCCACTGTGACACCGCGTGTCGCCGTATGCCGGTATTGCATGCCGTTGCGGTCGCGGAACTGTTTGCGGAATTTTACTTTCTTGGGCAACAACATGGTGGGATATTAAATGTGATCGATAATGTAGATCAGGGGTCGCAATGATCTCAGTTGTATTACTTCTGCGCGTCCTCGAAAATATCACCCTTGTAAATCCACACCTTGACGCCGATGAGACCGGTGTACGCGATGTACGCTTCAGCACGCGCAAAGTCGACGTCGGCACGCAAGGTCTGGAGCGGAACCCGACCGCGCTTGATCTGCTCGTTGCGACTCATCTCGGCGCCGCCGATACGACCCGCAAGTGCGATACGAATACCCAAGACCTCTCGATTCGCCATGACCTTTTCGGCGGTCTGCTTCAACACGCGCCTGAACGGCATGCGCTTCTCGAGACCTTCCGCCACCATGAGCGCCACGATCTGCGCATTGCTTTCGGGATTGCGGACCTCTTCGATGTCCATCTTTATGGTGGGTGTCTCGCGCAACCCGAACGCTTGGAGCTTTTTCTCGATTTCTTTATGGAGACGCTGAATACCCTCCCCACTGCGTCCGATGATCATTCCGGGTCGGGACGTCTTCACGATGATGCGGATCTGGTGCTGGTCACGCTCGAGCTCGATATCCGCGACGTACATGTTCTTAAGCCGCTTCACCAACCATTCACGCAAAAGCGTGTCAGCCCGCAAGAATTCGGTATAAGAAACACGATCACGCGCGAACCACCGCGAGCGCCAACCGCGAATGATACCGAGTCGATGGGCGTATGGGTGTGCTACGTGGGTCATAGAAGTGGTCTGCGTGTGGTGTGTTACGGATGGATATAAAATCGATGATCTACTCGTCGATGTGTGCAAGCTCGACACGAATATGGCTTGACTCTCGGTTGATGGGCGCAGCGCGTCCGAATGCGCGCGGTCGGAACCGGGTGTAGGTCGTACCCTTATCGACCGTGATGCGCTCGATCACAAGACCTTCTGCATGGGCCGGTGCGGCGTTCGCGACCGCCGACGCGATGAGGTTCTTCAGAACCGGAGCGGCCTTGTTCGGCATGAACGAAAGCTCCGTAAGCGCCACCGAAACACGCTTTCCACGTACGGAATCCGCAATGAGTCGCACTTTGCGCGGAGCTTGTCGATAGTTCTTTAGAAATGCTTTCATGGTGGTGTTACTTCTTACCGGTGGTCTTTCCACCAGCCGCTGCGGCCTTTGCAGCCTTCGCGGCCGCTATTTCGGCATCCTTACGCTTCTGCTCAAGCTCTTTCTGGATCTTACCACCATGGCGCTTGAAAATGGTCGTGGGCGAAAACTCGCCAAGCTTATGACCGACCATCTCCTCGGTGCAGAGAACCGGTGTATGCACTTTACCGTTGTGAACCCCGAACGTGAAGCCGACCATTTCGGGACTGATGGTGCACGCACGCGACCACGTCTTGATGACTGCGGTATCCTGTGGCTTTTTCCCGACGATCTTTTTCAGAACGCGAGGGTCTACGTATGGTCCTTTCTTCAGTGATCGTGACATGGTGTGATAAATAAAAATCCCGATAGTGGGAGTTGCGTACATACTACGCAACCGCCCGACGATTGTCAAACATTACTTCCGCTTTCCTACCTTGCGACGCGACACGATGAGCGCGTTGCTGTACTTGCTCGGACGACGGGTCTTCTTACCCTTACCGGTCGGCTTGCCGAATATGCTGCGCGCACGTCGGTTACCGCGCGGCTGCTTACCTTCACCGCCACCGTGCGGGTGATCGACCGGGTTCATAACGGTACCGCGAACGGTGGGGCGAATACCCAGCCATCTGCTGCGACCGGCCTTACCGATCGTGATGAGTTGATGCTCCTCGTTCGACACGACACCGATCGTCGCCCACGCATCACCCTCCACCTTGCGCACTTCGGTCGATGCGAGCTTGAGGTGGGTATACCTGCCATCCTGTGCGAGTATCGTCGCAAAGTTGCCAGCTGAACGTGCGATACGTGCACCGGCCCCGGGTCGTATCTCGATGTTGTGCACTTCCATACCGATCGGTATCGAACGAAGGGGCATGCGAGCACCCACGACCGGTTTCGAATCCGCCGAAGCGACAAAGGTGTCTCCGACCGCAAGCCCGCGGTATGCGATCATGTAGCGTCGCTCTCCGTCCGCATAACACAGGAGTGCGATGTACGCGCTCCGGTTCGGATCGTACTCGATCGACTCGACCTTTGCCGGAATATCATGCTTATCAAACAGAAAATCGATCTCGCGGTACGCACGCTTATGGCCGCCGCCCTTGTGCCTGGAAGTGATCCTGCCCGCGCTGTTCCTGCCCACCCGCCGACGCCCACCCGTCGTGAGGGCCTTATGCGGAGTATCCTTCGTCACGACCTTCTTGTACGAACGTACGGTCATGTGTCGGCGCGATGCGGTTGTTGGTCGGTATGTTTTCATGGTCTCGTTGTACTAAACATTAGGCAAGGTCGATCTTGTCACCCTTCTTGAGGAACACGCACGCTTTCTTCATGCCGGACTTCACACCTCTGCGGTTCCGGGACCGAGCGACATACGCTCTCGGCTGCTTCACGACCATGTTCACCTTGACCGGCTCCACGTTGTAAAGTGCGCGCACGGCGCTCACCACATCGCGCTTGGTCGCGTCGGCGGCCACCTCGAACACGTACGCATGTTGCATGGTCATGTATACCGCCTTCTCGGTGATGCGGGGGGCTTTCAAGATGCTCCCCGGCGCCTTGGTCAAGTTCGCACCGGCGTTCTTTGAAGGTTTTGCCGCCTTCTTTGCGACCGCACGGGTCTTCTTTTCGGGCGCGGAAAGTTCTTTCTTGGACGTATCTTCTTGTGAGGTAAACAATGCCATGGTGGTATGATGCTTATTTTTCAGTGCGCGCGATCAGTGTCTCAACCGCTTTGTCGCCCCCGACAAGGACCAGATACTTGTGGCGCATAACCTCGACCGGATTCAGATTGCGCACTTCATCGAGCATGAGATTACCCATGTTGCGGAAGCTCTTGACGATCGTTTCATTGCTTTCCGGAAGTGCGAGCAGGAGCGCGTTCTTACGCTTGGTACCGAGTGTCGCACATCCGTCAATGGCAGCAAGCGAAGTGAGCACGCCCTTGGCACGCTTGGTCTGGGGCGCATCGAAAGTAAGTGCATCCAAAAAGAGCACCTCGCCGTTCGCGAACTTACGCGACAGCACCGCACAGAGCGCCTTCGTGCGCATTTTTTTGTTGATCTTCTGCTCGTAGGTGCGTTCATTGCGAGGACCGTGCGCAACGCCACCCTTTCGCCAGATGGGACTGCGTCGCGAGCCGTGTCGTGCGCTTCCGGATCCCTTCTGCTTCCACGGCTTCTTGCCGGTACCGGATACCTCGCCACGGGTCTTGGTGTGCGCAAGCGGTGTGCGCGCGTTCGCAAGCATGGCGTTCACCACCTGATGCACCAGATCGCTGTTCCATGTTGCGCCGAACACGGCCTCCGGTAACGCGATCGAGCCGGTCTGCTTGCCTTCTTGATTGTAGAGTGTTGCTTGCATGGTGTATTCAAAAACTACGCGCCCGTAACCTCTATCAAGGTCCCCCTGCGGCCGGGCACCGCTCCTTGAACATACAGGAGGTTGTGCTCCTTGTCCACCGCGACCACGACCAGATTTTGCACGGTCACAGTACGACCACCCATTCGCCCCGCCATGCGCATACCTTTCGGTACGCGACAGCGCAGACCACCGCCGATCGAACCCGGAAAGCGTTCATTGTGCTTCTGACCATGACTGCGCGGACCGCCGGAAAAGTCGTGACGCTTCACGACACCCTGAAAGCCCTTCGCCTTGGAAAGACCCGACACGGTGACCGTGTCGCCGACCGTGAACATGTCCTCCACGCGCACGAGCGCTCCGTTCGAAAGATCGAGCGTCTCTCCGGGCTCCGCGCGATACTCGCGGTAGTGCCTGAAAAGACCCTTCGGCTTCTGGGCTTTGTGCACGAGCTTTTCACGCTTCTCACCGAAACCGAGCTGTACCGCATGGTAGCCGTCCGTTTCCACGGTCTTCACCTGAGTGACCGTGCTCGGAGCAGCCGCAAGAACGGTTGCCGGATGCACAACACCATCGGCGTCGTATATCTGGGTCATGTATTCTTTTGTTGCAAGAATGTATTTCATCGTTTTTTGCTTAACAAAAATACCGCGACAGACCAACGGCCGTGCGGCGTGATTGGTCAGAGGTCCCCGGCAGGTGCTTCGTTGGGACATGCCTACCCGACATGCGGGTGTATGTGCACCGGTAAGTATACAGAAAACCCTCCGGAATGCAAGAGACTGTATGACCACAGGTACTTTGCACTCCGCTTCTTCGGTGATCGCCGCGGCGCACTTCTTCCGGAAGATGAGTGTCTTTGTCCCACTCCGCACCCTCTACCATCTCCTGCTAACCACATGGATATTTCGCAAAGGTGTGCGTACTCCCAATTGTCCAATGACCCCGAACGGTTACTTATACCATCTTCAACTAACCAATGGGGGTACGGATCCTGTACACCTTTTTGAGAAACTACGACCTGGCAAGCGCCCTTGGAGCGGTTTCTCAAAAAGATGTGCAGGCGGAGTTCCTGATGGTTTCTTAGGGGTGGTATTAGAGTCGGTATGAGCGAACCGTTGCCACATGCCTTCGCTTTGTGTGCATGCGCGGCAACACAAAAGCCGCACTGCTGCGGCTTTTGTGTAAAAACATCAATTGTCTAATCAACCCATCTTCACATCGATGTTCACACCGGAGGGGAGGGAGAGGTTCGTAAGGGCCTCGATCACCTTCCCGCTCGGGTTCAAGATGTCGATCAATCGCTTGTGGACCCGCATTTCGAACTGTTCTCGCGCGTCCTTGTGCACGAATGCCGCGCGGTTGACCGTGTATTTCTTGATCTCCGTGGGCAACGGCACCGGGCCGACCACCTTCGCATCGTATCGAAGCGCGGTGTCCATGATCTGCTTGATGCTCGCATCAAGGATCTTGTGTTCGTACGCGCGAATGCGAATGCGCAGTTTACCGCCTTCCGCCGCAGGCGCGCTCTTCGTCTTTTGTCGTGTTGCCGTGGTTGTTGCCATAGGAGTAATGTGGTTAGTTGATCAGCTTACGCGTTGATCTTGGTAACAACACCGGCACCGACCGTGCGGCCGCCCTCGCGAATGGCGAAGCGCTGCTGTTCCTCGAGTGCGACCGGTGCGACGAGCTTGACCTTGAAGGTCACCGTGTCGCCCGGCATCACCATCTCGACACCTTCTGCAAGGGTCACCTCACCCGTCACGTCGGTGGTGCGGATGTAGAACTGCGGCTTGTAGCCGGTGAAGAACGGTGTGTGACGGCCGCCCTCTTCCTTCTTGAGGATGTACACCTCGGACTCGAAGTCGGTGTGCGGGGTCACGGAACCGGTCTTTGCAAGCACCTGGCCGCGATGCACATCGTCTTTCTTCGTACCGCGCAGGAGGATACCCGCATTGTCACCCGCCATACCCTGGTCGAGCTGCTTGTTGAACATTTCAACGCCGGTCACGGTCGTCTTGGTGGTCGGCTTGATACCGACGATCTCGACTTCCTCGCCGACCTTGACGATGCCGCGCTCGATACGGCCGGTCACGACCGTACCGCGTCCTTCGATCGAGAAGATGTCCTCAATCGGCATCAGGAACGGCTTGTCCGTCTCACGCTTGGGCTCTTCGATGTAGGTGTCAAGCGTATCGATAAGTTCGATGATCTTCTTTGCGTACTCATCATCGGCCGATGTGGCGCTCAGCGCTTTCAAACCGGAACCGCGGATGACCGGCGCGTTCTTGCCGTCGAAACCGTTCGCGTCGAGCAGCTCGCGGAGCTCTTCCTCGACGAGATCGAGCATGTCCGGGTCGTCGACCATGTCACACTTGTTCATGAAGACCACGATCTTGGGTACGCCAACCTGACGAGCAAGGAGAACGTGTTCGCGCGTCTGCGGCATCGCACCGTCGGTCGCGGCGACCACGAGCACGGCACCATCCATCTGAGCGGCACCGGTGATCATGTTCTTGATGTAGTCGGCGTGTCCCGGGGCATCCACGTGTGCGTAGTGGCGGTTGGGCGACTCGTACTCGCTGTGGTGGAGTGCGATCGTGATACCGCGCGCCTTCTCCTCGGGAGCGTTGTCAATACCGTCCACCGCTTCAACGCGGGCGTTGTAGCCCTTGTCCTTGGCGAGGTTGCCAAGTACGTGAAGGATGGCGGCGGTCGTGGTGGTCTTGCCGTGGTCAACGTGACCGATCGTACCAACGTTGACATGCGGCTTGGACCGATTGAATACTTCTGCTGCCATATGTTTCCTCGATTATCGAAACGTGCGATGCCGGTGTGTGCGGTGCGGAAGCCCCGCATCGTGCGTGTCGAACCCGCACGATGCGAAACGCTTGGTGCGGTATCCGTGCGGATACCTCACCTCACCTTTCACTCCGATATCGAACATCCCGTATGCGACCTTGCGGAGCTGAAGGCGCGAGAACATGGCCTCGACCCCGAAAGGTGCGCGCTTGGTAAAAACCTCACCTGCACGCGGCTTTTTTCGGGGTCGGTGGAGTCACAAAAGGTGCTCCGCATGGTCCACAGAAAAAAATACGCCCAGATGCGGTATGAGCATAGTATAGCAAGTGTACGGGAAGTCAAGAAAAGCGCGGACACTGCTGTACACAGGATGTACACAGGTTATGAGACGCGCGCGATACGAACATTCGGATCCCTCATCCGACACACACCCCAACCTTTCCCACCGCGTACTCTCGCTTTTTTCTCACGCTTTGGAGCCGCAGTGTGGCTCCAAAGGGCACTCGATCGCTTTGCAGAAGCCCTCGCGATGCACCAGATCGGCAAGCTCCTTGCCCGCCGACCGCACGAGGCGGCCGCCGGCCATAAGATGCACTGCGGCGGGGGTGAGGTGCTCGAAGAGCGCGGGGTGGTGGCTCACGACCAAAAAGCCCGTGCCCTCACCCGCAAGCCGTACGATCGTACGAAATACCACCTTCAACGCGTCCACGTCCACACCGGAGTCTATTTCGTCGAGGAGCGCAAAGCGCGGCCGTAGCGCGATAAGCTGGAGCATGTCCGCGAGCTTCTTCTCGCCGCCCGAAAGACCGTCCGAAAGCGGCCGGTCGAGGAGGTCGTCGCGTATGCCGTACTCCTGCGCTCGCTCGCGCATGTTGAGGTAGTACTCGAGTACGTCCACCTGCTCGCCGGTCCGCACCGTGTGCGCCTTGTGCAGAAAAGCGGCAAGTGTCACCCCACCAACCTTGGGCGTGTGCTGAAGCGAAAGGAAGAGCCCGCGACGCGCTTTTTCGTGCACCGGCAGGTCGGTGATGTCCTCACCGTCGAACAACACCCGCCCCGCGGAAAGGCGGTAGTGCGGGTGCCCCATGAGCGCGTTCACGAGCGTGCTTTTGCCACTGCCGTTCGGCCCCATGAGTACCGCCACCTCGCCGGAACGCAGGGACAACGATACGTCCGAGACGATCTGTACCGCTCCAACGGCAACCGAGAGGTGATCGATGGTGAGGTTCGGCATGTTGGTTACGTTCGGTCGACAGTCGCTCCACACTATAGCGCGAAACGACGCGCGTCGCGAGGACGAGTCTTCTCCAATCCCTAATGTGCGATACAGAGTTAGTACCGGTTACGTAACTTCATCGGATCACCGCGTCACTACGGGACATCGGGCATCACTACCTCGAAAAAGAGCGGTCGAACATCGCACATCGACTTATGCCAAAGGTCCGCTATTGACGCGCAAAGCATCCCCGAGCGCGCGCCACGCAAGGAGCGCGCACCTTTGACGGCCGGCCGAGACCTCGACACCCAAGAGCGCGAACACATCAACCTCCGCAAGCGCCCGCGCGTCGTCTTTCGTCATGCCGACCACTTTTTCCGTAAGCAGGGACGCGGCCGCTTGGGAAATGGCACACCCTTCTCCCTCGAAAGCAGCCTCCGCGATGCGCTCACCCTCGAAACGAAGGTGGAGGACGAGCGCATCGCCGCACGAGGGGTTCGACCCGCTTGTCGTGACGTCCGCGTGCGTGATGTTCCCTTTGTGTCGCGGGTTCTTCGCGTGGTCGAGTATCCGTGCTTGGTAGAGTGCGTCATGCATACCGTGGTGGCACTTACACCCCGAACACCCGCTTCGCCTTTTTGACCGCAGAGACGAGCGCATCCACATCGTGCTTCGTGTTGTAGAGGAAAAAACTCGCGCGCACCGTCGCAAAGACCCCGAGCGCCTCGTGGAGCGGCATCGCGCAGTGGTGCCCCGCACGCAACGCGACCCCCTCGCGCGCCGCTATTTCCGCGACATCGTGCGCATGCACCCCCTCGATCACAAAGGAAACGACACCCACATTCGCGTGCGATACGGCCGCAAAGAGATGCACGCCACCGATCGCCTTAAGCTCCCCCATGGCGCGCGCCACCAGCGCCTCGATGTACTGGCGTATCGCGATCACGTTACGCTCGGTGAGGTATTCGACCGCGGTCGCAAGCCCGATGGCGCCCGCTATGTTCGGAGTGCCCGCCTCGAAACGCTGCGCGCCGTCGGTCCACCGCGCGCCGGTGCAGTCCACCTCCTCGACCATACCCCCACCATACCAACCCGGCTCGAGCGTACGCAAAAGCGCTCGTTTGCCGTAGAGCACCCCTATCCCCATGGGACTTCCCATTTTGTGGCCGGAAAAGTAAAGAAAATCAACCTCGAGGGCGCGCACGTCGATCGGCAGGTGTCCTGCGGCCGCGGTCGCGTCGCACACCACGAGCGCGCCCGCCTCGTGCGCCATACGGGCGATGCGCCGTACGTTGTGTATCACGCCGGTCACATTGCTCGCGAGCATCACCGAGACGAGCTTGGTCCGCCGCCCGATCATCGTACGTGCGTACTCATAGTCGAGTGCGAACGAACGTTTGATCGGAATACACGAAATGGTGAGCCCAAGGCGTTGCGCCAGCATGCTCTGCGGCACGAGCGAAGAATGGTGCTCGGTCACGGTCGTCACCAGCTCATCACCTTCGGTAAAGAGCCCGCTGTGCTCGAGCATTGCGATGAGCATGTTCGAAGAGCCCGTTGCGCCGCTCGTGAATACGACCTCCTCATCGCTCTCGGCGTTCAAAAAGCCCGCGACGGTGCCCCGCGCCCGCTCGTACACCTCGGTCGCACGCAACGCCTCCCGATAGAGCCCGCGGTGCACCGATGCACGGTACGCGCACTGGTACTCCGCGACCGCATCGATCACCACCTGCGGCACCTGCGCGGTTGCGGCGGTGTCGAGGTACACCCACTCGGGCTTCGCATGAAAGACCGGGAAGTCGTCGCGGAATTTTTTGATGTTGTTTCTCATGGATCCCTGCGCTACACCGGCCGATCGAGCTCCAGGTCGACGAGCTTGTTGAACTCCACGGCATACTCGAGCGGCAGGGCTTTCGTGATGGGCTCGACGAAACCGCCGATCACCATGCGCACCGCTTCATCCTGTGAAAGTCCTCGCGACTTCAGGTAAAAGAGCTCTTCGTCTCCTATCTTGCCGATCGTCGCCTCATGGCTTATCGTCACGTCCTCTTGGGCATTCATGACCTGCGGATAGGTGTTCGATTCGCTTTCGCAGTCGAGCAGGAGCGAATCGCACACCAGAGACGCGCTTGCGCCTTTCGCGGCACGGGTGACTTTGATGAGTCCGCGATAGTTGGCGATACCGCCGTCTTTGGAAATGCTTTTACTGCGTATGGTGGAGCTCGTATTCGGCGCAAGGTGCACCGCTTTGGCTCCCGTGTCCTGCACCTGCCCTTTCCCCGCGAATACCAACCCGAGGTTGTCGCTCTTTGCACCTTCGCCAACCAAGATGGAGCTCGGATAGAGCATGGTCACCCCGCTCCCCATGTTGCCCCCGACCCACTGCATGGTGCCGTGTGCACCCACGATGGCGCGTTTGGTGTTCAGATTGTACGTGTTGCGCGACCAATTCTCGATACTCACGTACTTCAAGGTCGCGCCCGCACCCACAAAAAGCTCGACACATCCGGCATGGAGCGAGGAGGCGTTGTACCGTGGCGCGCTGCACCCTTCGATGTAGGTCACCTCCGCACCCTCATCCACGATGATGAGCGTGTGCTCGAACTGCCCGCTCGCTTTACGGTTCATGCGAAAGTACGCTTGGAGCGGCTGTGGAACGCACACCCCTTTGGGTACGTAGATGAATGTGCCACCGCTCCAGCAGGCGGCGTGGAGTGCCGCGAAGTAGTGGTCGTCCACGGGCACACAGCGACCCATGAAGTGTTCGCGCACGAGCTCCGGATGGGTGTGCACCGCGACGTCCATGTTCTCGAACACCACCCCTTGCGAGGCGAGGTCTTCCTTGAGCTTGTGGTAGACCATGCCACTGTCATACTGCGCACCCACACCGCCCAAGTACTCGCGCTCCGCTTGCGGGATCCCAAGCCGGTCGAACGTTTCAACTATCTCTTGCGGCAGGTCGTCCCATGAGGTGCCCTCCTCAACATCCGGATCGAGGTAGTACACCAGCTCGTCGAGCGCAAGGCCCGCAAGCGAAGGCCCCCACGCGGGTGGCGATATCATCTGCAGGCGCTCGAACGCATCGAGGCGTTTTTCACGCATCCACTCCGGCTCGCTTTTTTGGGTGGATATGTGCTCGACGAGTGCGCGCGAGAGGCCATGCCGGGGGGTGTGGGATCGGTCGTGCAAAACGGTGGGTGCATCGTGCTCCATATCCTAAGTATAGCGGTTGTCCTCCGGTATGCAAAAGCCGCGCGAACGCGGCTTGTATCCTCCTTTCACTCGCGCGGCTAGAGCCGCGCAATCTCGTAGAACTTCACCCACAACAACTCGTTCGTATTACAGCATTCTTTTTTTCTCCTGGGGTCCCACCGGACCCGAATGAGCTCCGACAGACTGAACGAATGCCGAATTTCTGCCCGAATTTCCACCACCGTACCCCTGTCCTCCACATACACGAACGGGGGAATGTCCCGTACCGCACGTACTCGTTCCCCGATACGGAACCCGCGTACCTCCCCACCGAATTCCTTGAAGAGGCCGATCACCTGACCGGCGTCGTTGATTTCGACCACATACTCCCCCACGGCTGTTTTCATGCCACTCACCTCACTGATCAAGCTTTCCTGTACCCTTGAACTAGGACACTCCATTAAACTAAGGAGTGCATGCAGAAAGGGACAACATATACGC
>JAYRSE010000011.1:0-46469 GCA_041920275.1 Minisyncoccota bacterium
GGCGTTACCCAGGTAGAGCTGTTTGGTGGAGGATCTGATGCAGACGACCAGGTTTCCGGAAGCGGCGGCGGCAAGTCCGTCGAATGCGACCGTGCCGGTGACCGAGAATTTTCGCCACGGGGAGGTGGTGCCGATGCCGACGTTGCCGCCCGCATCGATCACGAAGGGTGAGGTATCTGGGGAGGCGGAATCCTCCACAATGAAGCTCGAGCCAGTACCGGTGTTGGTGACCGACAGTTTTGCGAGCGGGGAGGTGGTGCCGATGCCGACGTTGCCGGACGTGACGAGCAGTGAGGGATTGGAATCGCCGATATATGTACTCGAAGCAGAGCCAACCACTGTGAGGGTACCTCCCACAAGGGCGTCGGAACCGAGAGTTGTTCCACCCATTACTTGCAGCGCATTCCCTATCTTTACATTATTTATAACACGCAATTCTGATGATTCGAGTGACCCCGCGGCAAGAGCCGAGAATTTCGAGCTGTGGATATCGTAAATCGCAAGTCCATAAGCATCGTTGGCGACATAGGCATATTCCCCTGAAACATCTATGTTCCATATACTGTTTCCCGTCCCTGCGTTACTTACCCCAACCCGATATGGCGCGGTACTACTTGCGATATTAATAATTTCTAAATCATTATTGCCGCCAATATAGGCAAAGTCACCGGCTACGTACACCCCCTCGTCACTGTTACCGCCAGTATACGTGCCCTTGAGGGTCGGGTTTGCGGGATTGGAAATATCGATGATGCGCAGATATGTGGGAGAGAAAATCCCTTCCGATACATACGCATACCGACCGGACACGTAGATACTCTTTGGACTTGTTATTGCAAGCGTCCCCACAACTAATGGGCTGTACGGATCACTGATGTCGATTACTGTGAGACCTGTACTGTTATCAAGCGTGTATGCATACCGCCCGGAAACATGGACCTTACTAGGGTTGGCAGCAAGTGTGGTTGTACTAACCTGCAGTATGTCTTTCGGATTACTGACGTCAAACACCTGCAAACCTTGTCCGGCAATGTATGCATACCTGCCTGATACCGCGATATCTGCTGCGGTTCCTACGGTATTGTACGTTGCTATTTCTGTTGGGTTGCTCGGATTACTGACGTCTATCACCCGCAACCCTGCACTTCCTTCCGCTGCGTAGACGTACTGACCGACAACTTCAATGGCGTAGGTGTCTCCTGTTGAGTTGTAACTTCCGACTGAAACCGGCGTTTGCGGTGTGCTGACATCGACGATATTCAACCCGGAGGCCTCATCGGCAATGTATGCATACTTACCCACCACCTGCACATCTTGCATAAATCCTGCAGAGTTGTAGCGACCCACCAGTGTTGGGTTTCCGGGTGCATTTGCTGAAATACCACCGTTTGCCACGGTAAGCTTTTTCGTAGGTGAGGTGGTGCCGATGCCGATGTTGCCGGTGGAGAGAGTCGAACCCGTACCGTCGAGGCCGGTGCCGTAGATGAGGTTGCCGATGTTGAGGCCGTTCGTCATTGTCGAGGAGGTTGCGCCCGCCCGGTAGCCGATGATGATGTTCTTGGAGCCGGTCGTGAGGGCGGTGCCGGTGTAGCCGGCAAGGGAGCCAATAATAGTGTTGTAGGAGCCGGTGGTGTTGGAGTAAAGAGCGGAATCGCCTAAGGCGGTGTTATCTGTGCCGGTGGTGTTGGAGTAAAGAGCGGAATCGCCTAAGGCGGTGTTAGATGTGCCGGTGGTGTTGGAGGTGAGGACGTAGCGGCCGGTGGCGGTGTTGTAGGAGCCGGTGGTGTTGGAGTAGAGGGTTTGGTAGCCGTTCGCGGTGTTGCTGTGGCCGGTGGTGTTCGCCTGTCCGGCGCCGGAGCCGACGAAGGTGTTGTGGAAAGTCGATCCACCACTTCTAAACTCGATCCCTTGCGAGCCGTCGGCGTTGCGCAAGGCGAAAACCGGTGTCACGGTGGTGATCTCCTTGACCGAGACGTCGTCTATGGTGCCGGCCCAGGCACTGCTTGGCGTAAAGGTGAGTACTCCGGCGCCGGTCGCGGTGATGACCTGATATTGAGCACCGCTACCGATACTTTGGCCAACAGCGACTCCGTTTACGTCACCGAAACTCGGGGTGAGAGTGCCAATGGCGGTAGTGGTGATGGCGAAGGTGATCAGGTAGACCTTTCCCGCAGAGGGCGCACTTGAAAGGTAGGTGTTGCCAAGCGAGAGCGTGCCGGTGGAACCGGCGGTGTGGACGACGGCGTTGGAGCTGTAGGCCCAGTTGGTGCCGAGCGTCCAGTTGCCGGCGCTCCCCGTGAAGTCTCGGTCGGTCGAAGAGGTGATCATTTCCGCGCTCAAAGTGGCGGTGGTGGAGGCGGAAGCGACCACGTCGAGTTTTGCGAGCGGGGAGGTGGTACCCACTCCCACATTCCCCATGGTGTAGTAGATGTCACTGCCCGAGGTTGTCCACTGGCTGCCCGCAAAGGGAGAGCCGTTCTGCAGGAGGGAGCCGGTGAAGTTGATGTCGCCCGCGACGGAGAGATCGTACGCGGGAGTGGTGGTGGCGATACCCACCTTGCCATCGTTCGTGATGTAGAACTTGCTCACACCGGAGCGCATGATGTCCAACAGGTCTCCCGCACCCAACTGGTCGATGTCGAGCGCCGCATTGCCCGAAGCGACCGACACCCCGATGTGCGCGGAGAGGAAGAGGCAGGCGCACAGAAAGACGGTGCGCAGGACGATGGCGAAGATGGGTGGGCGGGACATACGGTGTAGGTGTTTGTATATCGTACCATTTTTTCAGACACCGATCGTGTGGCGAGGGGGGGGTGATTGTGGATAAGTGCGGATACTTTTGTGCAGGGTCGACGTGTTGAAACCGTGTGACATTGGGAAATTCAGCGCGGTATGAACGTGGGTCGAGGGTAAGGTCGGTGACACAAGAGACGGACCGGCTCGAAAGTAGCCGTGTTTGTCTGATCGTGGTTGTGGAAAAGTCTTCATGCGTAGTTTCAGTGCATGGTACCATGGGAGCATGTCTTGGTGGGGCATTTGCAAAAACCCATTCGCGTTCATCATGGGGGCGTTTTTTTTTCACACTCCTCAGTTCATTCGTGGTGTATGGAGCGTCCGCATCCATTTCAGAGAAAGGCCTTGGTTTCGGGAGGAATGTCGACGCTGTCCTCGGTGCGGGGGTGCGAGATCAAGGTTCTGCGTCCGTCGGATCTTCTGCACGTCAAAAGATCCTCGAACAGCCATACGTGCCGAACGAGATCGTGGTTCGTTTCCGTGCAGAGAAAGTGGAGATCGCCACCCCTGCGGGGAGTCAAAAAGTGACGGAGATCGAGGGTGGAAAATGTATGCGTACATCCAGGCAAAACGTCACTTCCCAATACTACGGTACCGCGGTTATACTTAGGGTGTTATCCTTGAGAAAAACGCCGTATGTTTTGGAACAATGACCTGGCCCGATCGAAGAATTCCGTCACGCGGGAGACGTCCTATATCTCGTACGGCACGGAAGATACTGCAAGTTCGCGCGTTTTGCGACTCCTGAACTATTCCTTGATGCTCAACGTGGTCGGTTTCGGTTCCTGTTTTCTTGTCTTTATGGACGAAGAAACGCTCATCATTCCCGTGGCGATCTACTTCGTAGCCGGCTGGTTCGCGCTCCGAGGTCTCATGCATGCACATAGAGCGTTCGATACTCGACGGAAGGTCATCCTTGCATGGATCGCCGCGCTCGCACTCGGCGGGTGGGGATACTTCTGGGGGGTGTACGGGTTGCTTTTGATGTTTAGCCTTGTTTGACGGTTGTTGGTCGAGCATGTTTTCGCTGTTCCATTACCTTGCGGAATTGGTGGCAGTGTTCGTCGGGGTGCGGTTGTACATGCGTTCTCGCGAACAGGATACGCTTCGGGAGGAGCAGCGTCTTTGCCTACTCATCGGCGCGCTCATCGGCGCGCTCATCGGCAGTCGCCTTGTTGCCGCACTTGAAGACCCGGCACTCTTCTTGCAGGCGGCAGACCTTCTCTATTACGTCACCGGCAAGACCATCATCGGTGGCATCGCGGGTGGTATCGTCGGCATCGAAGCGGTCAAAAAGATCCTCGGCATTTCGGTATGGACGGGCGATAGGACTCTTATACCGCTTGCGGTCGCCATCATCATAGGAAGGATCGGTTGCTTTGTGGCCGGGGTGGAGGACCATACGGTCGGTGGACCTTGTGACTATCTGTGGTGTCTCGAGCAAGGTGACGGCATACTGCGTCACCCGAATTCTCTCTACGAGATCGTGTTTCTTTCGCTGTTCCTCATCGGTTACCGGTATGTAAAAAAATATCAACCTCCTTTCTTGTTGCCCGCACTCGAAACCCCGGGCGTTTTCTTTCGCATCTTCATTGTCGGATATTTTTCGCTTCGCTTTTGTATCGAATTCTTGAAGGAAACCAACCCACTCTGGCTGCACCTGAACAGCGTGCAGCTCGTATGCGTGCTGTTCGTGTTGTGGTATGCAAAGGACATCTTCAGGGTCTACGTCACCGCACGTCGGAACTCAATCAGTACGAGCGATGTTCGTTCGTGAACGTGCGAAGGTCACCTGACTGTGCTAGTATCCGCAATGGATCAGCAATGCAATACCAACCACCGGAGAGATTACGTGAGTAACTACGAAAGAGAGACGGTTCCCGGGTCTGAGGCCATCTGCTGTGTGAACACTTTGAGTTTGGACCATTTTTGCGGCAACGGATCGTTGCTTAAAAGAGACAAACGTTCGCGCTGCAATCAGTGCGGCAAAGAGGTTCCCGCCGAGGCGTGGCGATCGAATGACGATCCGCCGCGTGTGTACCTGCGCAAGTATTGTTCCGAGTGCGGTGTGACGAGTTCGCGTATTGCGAGCGACGCTCGGTTCTATTACGTGAGCGAGAACGACCGTGCGTGTGCGTGCGGCCCGGGAGTATGCGGTACGAACGTGCAACTCGGTGAGAATGCAAAGACGGCAAGCCAACTGCATACCTGCACCTTGGTGGTCGAGATAGTCCGTGGGTGCAACCTGACGTGTCCTACCTGCTATGCGGATAGTCCCAAAGCATCAAGCGATGCGGAGCCGGGCGCGCTGCCTTTTGATGTGTTGGTCGAACAGGTTCGTCGAGTGCTTGATCGGCAAGACAAGATCGATATCTTGCAACTCTCGGGTGGTGAGCCGACGCTCCATCCCGAGCTGTTTCGGATCATCGAATGGCTTGCTCGAGAAGGGCGCGTGTCGGACGTGCTGCTCAACACCAACGGGGTACGATTGACCGATCCGTCATTCATGGAGCGGTTGCAGGCCGTTATTCCTCGCGGAAGATTTTCGGTGTACCTGCAATTCGACGGAAAACAAGAGAGCGGACAGGTGACAATGCGCGGTGGAGATTTTCGTGCAGTTCGTGAGCGGGCCATGCATGCATGCCGTGTCGCCGGTATACCGGTCGCACTCGTTATGACCGTTTCGCACGAGAACAAGTTTGACTGCGGTGACACACTTGACTACGCGCTTTCAGACGACAATGTTCGCTGGGTCGTATATCAGCCGGAGTTTCTTTCGGGTCGAAATGATCCTCGGAAGCGCCTCGAGGTACCGATCAATGTTGCGGACATCGTTCACAGCGTCGCGAGCGGTGGTGTGTTGGATCCGGAATCATGGATGCCATTGCCGTGTAGCGATCCGAACTGCGGTATGGTCGGCTTTCTGGTGCGCGTCGGTGGAGTATGGCAACCGGTGTCGAGCATATTTGATGTGAACGAACTCACTCCGCTCATTGTGAATCGTATGAATTTTGATACTGACGACTCACTCAGTTCTTGTGGTTGTGACACGTTCAGTCTCGGGGAGTATCTTGAACGGCTCGGACTGAGTCGTAGAGATGTGAAAATGGTATTCGTCAAACCGTTCATGGATGTGCGGACATGGGATGTGGAGCGCATCGAGGCGTGCTGCACGCATGTACTTACCCCTTCGGGTGCTATAGACAGCTTTTGCCGTTATTACGGCACGCGATAATACCTTCGTGCTGAGCGTGTGACACCCGATACCGGCCCTGAAGGGCCGGTATTATTATGTATAAATAATCTACGCGTTGTCCCCGCCTGGCGAGGATATCGACTGGTCTGTGGGATACGAGGCTTTGTGAAGTTTCGTGTAATGTCGCGATCGAGGAAATGAAGGTGCGTCGCGCTTTTCGAATTCGTGAGACGGCTTGAGCGGGAGATATGAGAGCGTTCGGCCTCATTGAAACCCTCACAGTTTGATCAACACAATGCATGCCGCCCGATGGGCGGCATGCGCGTTTACGGCGCACCCGGCATGTGCAGACGACAGAGCGCGTAGATGCGTACAAAGAGCTCGCGGAGGTCCAACACGTCGCCGGCCGCTTCATCGAGGAGGCGGGCGAGTTGCGGATGTCCCAGATCCCGATCGTTCGCCGCTTGGCGGTGCAGTTCGGTAAGGGTGTGATGGTAGAACTCGACCACCCTGTCGTACCGCATACGATGGATCTCTTCCGCAAGGGCACGCAACGCTCCTTCGTGTCCGGGTATTTCGGTTGGATGTCTCACGTGCGTGTGACGCTTCCGGTGCGCTTCATCGTAGAGCTCTTGCCAGAAGTAGTGTGGAGGCCTGGTGTGAAAATCCTCTTCATCTTGCGCGTGCGTCGTACAGAAGTAGCGTATGTCCGAGACTTGCGAGTGGCGGGCCCACTGTGCGGGCTCGTCGCATCGATGGCAGTAGTATTCGAGTGTAATGTCCACGGGACACCTCCGTATGTGTACCTATGGTGAGCGTACACCCGCACTGAAGCACGTGTAAATACGGTAAATACCTGTGCAGAGCGGGGGGAGAATGATATTGACAAACCGAATAAAGTATGTATTAATGGTACACGGTAAATAGTCCGAAAAAGGAGCAAAACCATGCATAAGTCCATCGCTATCGCACTTGCGGTCTGGTCAGCCCTCTTTTCTACCACCCTCCCCGCATATGCGGCGGATCCCCAGCTGGTATCTGGCATCAATCGGCACGTAATCCGCGCCATGGCCAGAGAGGGTGTCAGCACCGAATGTCTGTCCTCGATCATGAGTATCAGTCACGTCGAGGAAATTGGCGAGCGTACGTTCCAGTGCACGGACGCTGAATGGAGAACACTTACAAGGAATTGTACCGAACCGTCTCCGACCACCCTCCGCTGCGCGGTAGGGAGGTACCAGGTCACCTTCTCGTCCCACGGTGACATCATTTGGGGGGTCAAAGAGCGCTGATCCATCTACCCAACAGGGCCTCACACGAGGCCCTGTGTTCGTACCTGGGATCGTGGCGGTACTACCCGGCGCGCTTGAGCGCCTCGATGCGTTTCTCGAGAGGAGGATGGCTGGAGAAGAGTGCGAGGAATGACTGCTTGTCACTGATCTTCATGGCGCTGAAGGCCGCACCGCGCGGGTCCACAAGCGCACCCTGCATCATTTGAAGCTTGGCAAGTGCCGCGATCATCTTCTCACGTTCGCCGAGCAGAGAAGCGCTTCCCGCGTCTGCACGGTACTCACGGTGTCGCGAGAACGCCATGACGACCATGCTCGCAAAGATACCGAACACGATCTCAAAGAGCATGGCGATGAGGTGGTATGCGACACCTCCCACGGTTCCACCCTCGTCATTATTGCGACTCATGAACACCTGCACCGCGTGTGCCGCAATGCGTGCGAAGAAGATCACGAAGGTGTTCACCACACCCTGTATGAGGGTGAGAGTGACCATGTCGCCGTTCGCCACGTGGGACACTTCGTGACCGAGCACTCCCTCAACTTCGTCACGGCTCATGTTCGCAAGTAAGCCGGTCGACACCGCAACGAGCGCGTTGTTCTTGTTCCAACCCGTGGCGAACGCGTTCGCTTCGGGCGAGTCGTAGATGCCGATCTCGGGCATGCCAATCGATGCTCGCTGTGCAAGCCCTGCGACCGCCTGTGCGATAAAGCGTTCATCATCGGTGCGCGGTTCGGTGATGATCTCGATGCCGAACGCACGCTTCGCCATCCACTTCGAAGTGAAGAGGGAAAAGAGCGAACCCGCAAAACCGAAGAGCGCTGCGTAGATGAGCAGGCTTTGGTAGTCGAGACCCGTACCGGTAAGGTATGGGGCGACATTGAACACGCTCAAAATGAGCGAGACCAGTAGAATGACCGCCACGTTCGTGACGATGAAAAGAAAGATACGTTTTGTCCATGCCATAGGCGTATGTGGTTACGTCGATAGAGATGGATAATGGTGCCATTCATTCGGCACGTCGTTTTTGCGTCTGTGCGGTGACTCGATGTGTGTGGCAGTATACCACAAAATGGGCGAACATGAAGAGGCGCATCAAATACCGCTCGGTGTGTCGGAGTTGGTCGGCAAAGAGAAGGTTGGATGATGAGCATCCTGTTCAACACCGACGAACGAGACCGCAAGGCCTTGGTGATCCGATGTGTATGCCGGCATACTTTGCACTCGATGCGGAACGGTACCGAACACATGGTCGATCGGCAGCATGAGCGGGGAAGCGGTACGCCAGGTGTAGTGCGCCGCACTCGCGTATGCACCGAACGCGTTGCGAAAACGTACACTGTACGGTGTCATGTTAAGGTCGCCGACCATAAGCCAGTCGCGGCCGGCCGCTTCGGCGGTTTTGAACGCATCGGAAAGTGCGGCGATGTACGCATTCTGCCGTTGATAGCGTTCGTTGTTGAGCGGAGGAAGTGGATGGGCGACAATGAGGTCGAAGGATGCGAAGCGAACGACACAGAGGGGGTCGTGATCAGGGTCCGTGCGAATCTCCGCGGCATCGACCGTAAGCGTAGGGTCGGTCACGAAAACGGCACAGCTTCTACCTCCTTGCGAGTGATGGAGTACCGGTGCCACGCCGAGTATGCGCTGTATGTTCGCCACAAAACGAGGGTTCGGTTCAACGAACGCATAGATGCGCGCGGGATGTCGCGCTATGTTGGAGGCCAGTGCGTCCTGCGCCTGCGCAGATTGTGAGTAGAGGACGTTCTGGAAATAGACGTCACTCGCGGGTGCGTTTTTTGACCATGAAAGTCCGCCGGTCCATGCGACCCACGCAAGGATCGTCATACCGTAGCAGGCGAGTGCTCGAGCGTACGGTCTTGCCGATTCGAAACGGATGTATCCCACAATGGAAAGCCCGACGAGGAGGAGGCCGATCTGCAGCTGGAAGTGCGACCAGAGGTCGATCCACCACGCAAGGTCACCAAGGAAGATGGTGGCAAGGTGCAGGAGCGCGCACAAGCACAGGATCGATGTATACCTGAGAGTCCTCTTGTGCCGCATGTCACGCATCATACGGCACGTGCATGGGGTCGCACAATGCGGTACGTTGTGTGCGGTCTTAGGAGTGGTATCATGGCGCCATGCAGGTCGATGTCATACAAACCCGCACGCTCGTACCCCCATGCGACGATCTGTGTGAAGCGATCACGCAGTCCGCTCTCGAGCCGCATGAGGGCGATTGTGTGGCGGTAAGCTCGAAAGTGGTAAGTGTTTGGGAAGGGAGGTGTGTGCGGGCGGAGTCGGACGTGCGGGCGCAAATGCACCGCATTGCACGCGAAGAGTCGAGTGCGTACCTTGAGCATACTGCGGAATATCCAAACGCTCGCTTATGGACCTACACGCGCGGTACGCTCATCGGGCGCGCGGGAATAGATCAAAGCAACGGCGATGGGTATCTGGTCCTTTGGCCCAAAGATCCACACGCGAGCGCACGTGCCCTGCATGTATGGTTGTGCCACACGTACGGCCTCTCTCGCCTTGCGGTCGTCATCACCGATTCTCGCACGTTGCCGTTTCGTCGCGGTGCGGTCGGTTTTGCGCTCGGCTGGGCCGGGTTCGATCCGCTCGTTGATCATCGCGGTACGCCCGATCTCTTCGGTCGCCCGCTTACGGCCGAACACACCAATCTTGCGGACGCGCTTGCGGCGTGTGCGGTGCTCGCGATGGGGGAGACTTCCGAAAGCACCCCGCTTGCGCTCATTCGAGACGCGGCATACCTTGCGCAACAGATCGGGAGAGTGCCTGATCATCAACCCCCGTACGAGGTGACCATGGAGGAAGACGCGTACGCGCCCTTTTGGGGGAGAGTCGGGTGGAAAAGAAGCGATGACGTTGCGTAACTGTGTTTGTGGATGGAAAAACGTCGACCCCGCCTGTGCGGGGTCTTGATGGATGCTTACAAGTCAGGGTGGGCTCGGACGATCATAAGCAATGCGCCGGCCTCGTCTTTACACAAATTTTTTGCGCGGCACCTGCTGAGGTCGTCCGTGGCGTTCCGGATCGCTTGCACCCATTTCGCGATCGGCTCTTTGGAGCCGCTCGCGAAGGCGAGGGTGCCAACGTGTCGGATTGCGTACACGTACCATTCATCGCGTCCGCACATTCTTTTTTTCATGCAGGGAAACCGTGCCGAGGCATCCGAACGTTCGACGCGTTCGAAAGCTTTCCTCCATCCTTCAATGGCCGAAATGTCTTCTCCGAAACGGTCGGCCTCAAGGAGCACTCCTCGAGCGGCTTCGCGCAAAGCGTTCGACTCGAGCGTGGTATGACTCCCAGGTGAATCCAGGGGAAAAATACTGTCGGCGATGTTCGGGACAGCCCCCACGACGATAACAGCAAGCAGAGCGATGAGTGCGATAATCTTGCGCATGAGTTACCTCCGGGTTTGTGATGGGAAAACAGATCTTCTGAAATTATGTAGTATAAAACACACTATGTCAATACCCTTATACCCATCGCCGCGCGGTACGATTGTAGGGCAACCGTACACGACTGTTGTTGTGTGTAAAAAAGTATGTCCGACCAAGTACAGCAGGTGAAGGAGCGCGCAAACATCGTCGAGGTGGTCGGTCAATACGTGAAGCTCACCAAGGCGGGAAAGAACTACAAAGGCCTCTCTCCGTTTCGCAAAGAGAAGACCCCGAGCTTCTACGTGTCACCGGACAAGGGTATGTACTACGACTTTTCGAGCGGGCAGGGAGGTGACGTCTTTTCGTTCATTCAGGCGATGGAGGGGCTCGACTTCAAAGGTGCGCTCGCGCTCCTTGCGGAGCGCACCGGGGTGACGTTGGTGCATGAGAACAAAGAGGCGCGTGATGCGCGTGAGCGGCTCTATGGTGCGCTCGAAGATGCGTGTGCGTTCTTTGAGACGAAGCTCTCCGAACACGAGGATGCGCGCTCGTACCTGCGCGGTAGAGGTCTTACCGAGGGCACGCAGCGTGCATTTCGCCTCGGCTTTGCACCCGAAAGCTGGCAAGCACTGCGTGATTTTCTGGTGGGGAAAGGGTATCGACTTGATGAACTGGAGCTTGCCGGCCTCGTCAAAAAGGGTGATCGAGGCAGTCACTACGACCGGTTTCGGTCCCGGGTCATGTTTCCGATCATGGACCCTGCGGGCCGTGTGATCGCCTTTAGCGGCCGTATCTTCGGCGAAGCGGCGAAGGATGAGGCGAACGCGAAGTATCTGAACTCTCCCGAAACGCCGCTCTTCGACAAAGGGCGCACTCTCTATGGTTACCATAAAGCGAAGCAAGCGATCCGCACGCAAGACCGCTCGATACTGGTCGAGGGTCAGATGGATATCGTCATGAGCCATCAGGCGGGGTACGAGAACACGGTCGCGGTGTCCGGCACGGGGTTGACCGCAGATCACTTGGCGCTCCTTGCGCGGTTGTCGAACCGTCTCATACTCGCGTTCGATGCCGATAGCGCCGGCCTTGCGTCCGCCGGTCGCGCGGCCGCACTTGCGCTCGAGCGCGGTATGGAGGTGCGTGCAGTGCATATTCCCTCGGGCAAGGATCCGGCCGATTGCATTCGCGAGAACACGCAACTTTGGTGCGATGCGATCGATACGGCGCAGCACGTGGTCGATTTCTTTCTGGCGAACGCACTGGTGCGTCATAAAGCGTCCAATGAGGACGAGCGTGCGTTCGCACTTTCGGTGCGTGATACGGTACTGCCGTACGTCGCTCGGGTAAAGAGCGGGGTCGAACAAGCGCACTTTGTCCGCAACATCGCGAACAAGCTCGGCATTGCGGAAGATGCCGTGTGGCGGGATGTCCGTGCGCTTGCGAGCGCCGACGTCGGACCGAACGAGCAGGTTCCGCGGGAGCGTGCGCAACAGCAGTCGCCGCAAAAAGCGGCACCGCACCAAAATCTCGAGCGTGCACTCGCGGGTATGCTCTTTTGGTTCGATATGCACGAAAACCCGCCGCTTACCCGTGCGGAGCTCGTGAGCCTTGCGCTTGAGCGTGAGGTGCCGCTCGAGGTCCTGCTTGCCACATATGACGCCGAGCGTGAGCAACTTTCGATGGAGGCGGATATACTCTACGCTGAACATACCGAGCCGGCCAGCGCATATCGAGAACTGCTCGACCGAGTGGCGCGAGTGCGATGGATGCAAGAGCGCACTCGGCTTGCCGAGGAGCTGCGCAGGGCGGAGCTCGAACAGGATGAAGATCGCGCGCGGGACATCTTACTTCGTTTTCAAGAACTCTCGAAACGCATTGAGTCGCTCGTTGGCTAAGCGACACCGCATTCGTACTTGGTGCGGTGTCGATCGACTATGTACGGTATGGGGTGATTCGCTGTGCATTGGGGAAAAATCGCTTGCTCCGCAGGGGTGCATATAGTATAGTTCGTCCGAACCATATCACAATGGCGTCTAAAAGCAGCACAAAAAAACATACGCCTGCGAAAACGGCTGTCAAAAAAACAGCCGCAAAACATTCGACCGCACCAGCGGCCAAGAAAACCGCGACAGTGAAGACCGCACGGCCTGTCGCAAAAAAAAGCACCGTATCGACCGCGGTAAAGAAAAAGACCGTCGCCAAGAAGGCGGCGCGCCCACCCGCGAAAAAAGCGACCGTGAAGAAGCCCGTCGCACGGAGTGTGCAAACCGTGAAGAAGCCGGAAAAAAAGCCGGAGGCGAAGAAACCGGCTGCGGTAAAGCAGCACAAGCCTGTAAAGAAGCAAACGCTTTCGCCCGCGATGCAGCAGCGTGAGAAACAAGCGGCCACGCTCTTACAGAAGGGGCGAGATCGCGGGTATGTGATATACGACGAGATACTTCGTGAGTTTCCCAAGATCGAGGAAGACATCGTGTTCCTCGAGGACCTGTACGAGCGCTTCACCTCGGCGAACGTCGATGTGCTCGAAGGAGGGAACATTCTCGGCGAAGAGCAGCCGGAGCACCCGCATGACCCGCGTCAAGCGATGCGAAGCGGTCGAGATTCGAACTACGATTCGATCCAAATATACCTCCGCGAGATAGGTCAGTACCCGCTACTCACCGCAACGGAAGAGCGAGACCTTGCGCGGCGGGTGATGGAAGGTGAGGAGGAAGCGAAGAACCTCCTCGCGCGAAGCAACCTTCGTCTGGTCGTTTCTATCGCCAAGCGATACATCGGCAGGTCGCCCGATCTCACACTCCTTGACCTCATCCAAGAGGGGAATATCGGTCTCTTCAAAGCGGTCGACAAGTTCGACTACACCAAGGGATATAAGTTCTCGACCTACGCCACCTGGTGGATACGTCAGGCGATCACCCGCGCGCTCGCCGATCAGAGTAGGACCATTCGCATACCGGTCCATATGGTCGAAACCATTGCCAAGTACAAGCAGATCTATCGCCAGCTCGCACAGGACCTGGGTCGTGATCCGGCGCCGGAAGAGGTTGCCATCGAGATGGGTATCGAGGTTGAAAAGATCTACCTCATAGAGAAGATCAACCAAGACACCATCTCACTCGAAAGTCCGGTCGGTTCCGACGAGGACGATCGTTCCACGCTCGGCGATTTCATCAAAGACGACACGATCGATTCGCCCGACAAGGAGACCTCGCACAACATTCTCACCGAGCAGTTGCACAAGATTCTCGACGACCTCTCTCCGAAGGAGCGCAAGATACTGCTCCTTCGGCACGGGCTCGAGGATGGTATCTACCACACCCTTGAAGAAGTGGGGCGTGAGTTCGGGGTCACGCGGGAACGCATACGCCAAATAGAGGCGAAGGCGATCGAAAAGATCCGTCACCATGAAATGGCAAAATGTTTGAGAAACTACTAGGTTAAAAATTGCGTATACGAAAAAGACCTCCTCATCAAGGGGTCTTTTTCGTTTCGATTCGCTGATCTTCAAACATGGTCAGGTCTTCCGCCATATGGGAGAGCTCCTCGCGCAGCAGCGCGTGGACCTTGGGAGTGATCATGCGACGTTCGGCGAATTCTTCGAGCGTGCGCTCTTCGACACCCAACACGCTGTGCCGCGCAATCCGCTCCGACTCTATCTCGCATCCGAGCGGGTCCTTCGCATACGTTTCTCGCATCTTTTCGTTCGCACGCTCCAAGAAGGCCGCATAGGTGGTTCGCACGTGCTCGAACGCATCGCTGCCGAATATGGCACCGGTCGGTTTTTGCTGCATGCGCCCGAAAATGTCGATCACGGCACGTGAAAGGACGGTAAGTGCGCGGTAGTACATGTAGCGATCGCGTACCGTGAGCGGGTGATATTCGGGAAACAGGCCGTTCCTCAGGTGCAGCATTGCCTTGCGCACAAAAACGGTACGATGGCGATCCGACCGGTCGGCTCCTTCGGGCATATCGTATCGATCATACTGATCTTCGAGTTTCGTGAGCGCTTTTCGATACACTCGTTCGTTGACCTCACCGTGGACGTAGATGCGACGCAAGGCCTCTCGTTCGAGTCCTATCGCATACATGCGCAACACGCGTTCCCCGATCATTGACCGACCCTGCGTGTCGTCGGCAAGGCGTTCGCAACACGCTTCGGTCGAGCGGTCCATGCGCTCATGGTGTTCGCGGGTGAGGCGTGACATGACCTCCGCGCTTACATGCCCGCGCTTACAGAGTGTGTCCAACTTCTCAAGCACTCGCTCGTGTACGAGCGTCCGTGATTCCTCGAGTTCGAGCTGCTCGATATCGGTGAGCGCACTGAGGCCCAGCTTGCGCATGAGGGCTTGGATGGTGGTCGCTTTGATGAATAACGTCGCAAAGATGCAGCCGATCGTAAGTGCAAGGAGAAACTCCTTGGGCGTGTATGCGTAATCCCATCCCGCAAACGCAAGGTCGGAAGGGATGAGGAGTACCATGGTGACCGCAAGCGCTCCGCGCAAGCTTCCCCACGCGAGCAGGTGTTGCCAGGCAATCGGTATCCTTTCCTCCGTCGTCATTCGGTTCACCAAGAACACGACCGGATACACTGAAAGTGCTCGCGCTGTTGCAACAATGAGCACGGAGAGCGCGATCGGGACCAGCAAGGCGTCGAGCTCGATCGGAATGGTGGTGAAGATGAGACCGATGAGAATGAACACGAGCGAGTTTGACAGAAAGGCGGATTGCGTCCAGAACTTCTCGACAAACTCCTCCGCCCGAGGCATCACCTTGGCCCTACCGTAGTTGCCAAGCACGATCGAGGCGATCGCGGTCGCAATGATCGCCGAGAGGTGTATGGTGTGTCCGGCGATGTTTGCGTGGGTGCTCATGAAGTCGGTGACAATGAAGGTGAGGTGTGCCATGACAAGCATGAACGTGATCTGCACAAACTCATTGCCGCGTGCGGCTCCGAGCGCCCACGAACCTATCGTTCCAAACAACGCACCACACAATACGCCGCCCAGAACCATGAGGGTGAACACTCCCACGCCGTCCACTATCGATGTCGCACCCTCGAACCCATTGATCGCGACGCCGAGCGTCACCAGGAACAAGGCGACGGCGGTACCATCATTGAAGATGCTCTCTCCTTCGAAAAGCAGCGTGAGGCGACGCGGAGCCCCGTACTCTTTGAAGAGGGAAAGTACCGCAACCGGATCCGTGGCGCTTATGAGCGAGCCGAACAGTAGGCACAGAACGAATGGTGCTGAAATGCCCGCGATCGGGAGCAAGTGGAACAGTGCGACGGCGATCAGTATGGTGGAAACGAGCAGAGATATGATGGAAAGGGCGCTGATCGCACACACATTCTCGAGCAGTCGTCGCAGGTTGATGTTGTAGGCGGACTCGAAGATGAGTACGGGCAAGAAGACATAAAAGAGAAGTTCCGGCGTAAAGGAGAAATCGAGGAGGAACGAAAAAGCGGGGAACGAGGTGAGGGGGTACAGCGCAAGTCCGGTCGCCACCAAGAGTACGGTGTAGGGAAGGCGCAGGCGTTGAGACAGGAAGTACACTCCTCCGGTGATCGCAAGCAAGGTAAAGACCGCAAGAAGTGATGTGATCGTAAAAGACATGGCGTTCCGTCCAAGGTCGTTCGGCATGCACACGGTACACCCGCAACCGCACTCGACGCAAGTGTTTCGCCTCGGTTGTCGGGGTTAACGGTGTTCGTCGTGGCCGGCGCCGCTGGACAGCGGGGCAATACTACGATATACTATTAAGATATTGTAAATACCCCAGTATGGATATTCGGAACATCGCCATCATCGCACACGTCGACCACGGGAAGACCACGCTCACCGACGCCATTCTTCGTCAGACGGGCGCGGTCGGAGAAGGGGTTTCCATGGACAGCAATACGCTCGAGCAGGAGCGCGGTATCACGATCTACGCAAAGAATGCCGCGTGTTCCTACAAAGGGACGAAGATCAACATTGTGGACACTCCCGGACATGCCGATTTCGGTTCCGAGGTGGAGCGTGTGTTGCGCAGTATCGATTGCGTGTTGTTGGTGGTGGACGCACAGGAAGGTCCCATGCCGCAGACTCGATTCGTGCTCAAGAAGTCGCTCGAGCTCGGGCATCGGCCGATCGTGGTCATCAATAAGATCGATAAACCCGCCGCCGACATCGACCGCACCCACGACCAAGTGTTCGATCTGTTCGCGGAACTGGGTGCGACGAACGAGCAGCTTGAATTTCACACCGTTCTTGCGATCGGACGATCCGGTATCGCAAAACTGCATGTCGACGACGACTCACAGGATCTCTCACCGCTCCTCGATCTCATCCTCTCGCACGTACCCGTCGCGTCTGGATTCGATGAAAAACCGTTCCGTGCACAGCCGTTCAACTTGGCTTACGACACCTACCTCGGTCGTATGGGTATTGTGCGTGTGTATGAAGGGGTACTCAAGGTTGGTGACACCGTATTCGCGCGTAGTTCGGATACGTCTCATAAAAGTAAGGTTACGAAGCTCTTCACTTTTTCCGGACTCTCGCGCGTCGATGTGCCGGAGGTTCGTTCCGGAGACATCGCCATCATAGCCGGCCTGCCGGAGATCTTCATCGGAGAGACCATCGCGCATACCGAGACCGCAGAGCTATTACCCATGATCGCCGTCGATGAACCGACGATCGAGCTTTCCGTTCTGGTGAACAATTCACCATTTGCGGGAAGGGAGGGCAAGTACGTCACCAGCCGTCAGATCCGTGAACGATTGGAGAAGGAGCTCGAGGTCAATGTGGGCTTGCGTGTGATGTTCGACGATGAGGGTGGAGGTGAACGCTGTACCGTGCGAGGGCGCGGCGAACTGCACATTGCGATCCTCCTCGAGCAGATGCGTCGTGAGGGGTATGAGGTGCAAGTCTCACAGCCAAAGGTGATAGAAAAGATCGAGAACGAGGTGCGTATGGAACCCTTCGAGGAGGTCACTATCGACATACCGGCGGAGCATCAAGGGGTCGTCATCGAACGTTTGGGCATGCGCGCGGTGCGTTTGGTCTCCATGAATACGCATGAGACGCGGGTGCGTGTGGTGCTTGAGGGACCCACGCGCGGGCTGTTCGGGTATCGCAATCAGTTCATCATGGATACCAAAGGGGAAGGCATACTCGCGACTCGAGTGATCGGTTTTCGGCCGTATGCGGGCGAGATAGCGCATCGCGAGGTCGGGAGTATGATATCTGCGGTCACCGGTAAGGCACTCGGCTACGCGCTCGATAATTTGCAGACGCGCGGCACGTTGTACATCGAAGCGAACACCGATGTGTATGAAGGCCAGGTGATCGGCAATACCTCCAAGGGTGATGAAATGACCGTGAATCCCGCCAAGGGTAAGCAACTAACCAATATGCGCGCATCAGGGAAAGATGATGCGATCAAGCTCGTGCCACCCAAGCTTCTCACGATCGAGACGGGTCTCGAGATCATGGCCGAAGACGAATACCTCGAGGTAACGCCTCGCTCGGTCCGTCTTCGAAAGCAACATCTGACCGAAATAGACCGCAACCGTGCGCGAAGGAAATAACAAGCGGCCTGTCCGCGTTCGACACGTATGGCCCGCAAGGTACGTAATAAAGACCGGTATACGCTTCACACGGATGCCGAACTCGACCTGCATGGGTATCGCAGTGAAGAAGCGCGTCGAGCATTGGATGAATTTCTTGCGGATGCGCGAGAGTTCGGTTGGAAGCGAGTTCGTATCATCGTCGGTAAGGGTATACACTCGGAAAACGGGGAAGCGGTCTTGCCGAACATGGTTAAGCGGCACTTGGTGGCCGCGGGTTTGGATTACACGTACGCAAAACTGCATGAGGGCGGAGAGGGAGCGTTGGTGGTGCGCCTTTGATACTCGGGATCAAGATCGTTCGATGCGTCGCGCTCGCACCACGCCGCTCATGGTTGGGGGTATGGGAAGCCCCATGACCGAGAGGAGTGTGGGTGCGATATCGGGAAGTGTGCCATCCGCGAGTGTGTAGCCCTCCTCGGTGAGAATGCAGGGGACGAGGTTGGTGGTGTGCGCCGTATGTTTCGAATTCGTTTCGACGTCGAAGTTGCGTTCCGCATTCCCATGATCTGCGGTGATGATGGCGAATCCCCCACGCTTGCGTACCATGTCGATCACTCGACCCAGTGCGGTATCGACCGCGAAAAGGGCCTTGTGCAGAGCGGGGACGTTTGCCGTATGACCGACCATGTCGGCGTTCGCAAAATTGATAAATAAGAAATCCGTGCCCGACTCGAGTGCGGTGATTGCCGCGTCGGCGATCTCTGAGGCGCGCATCTCGGGCGCCTCGTCATGGGTACGCACATCTTTCCTGCTTTCAATGAGGATGTGCTCTTCACCGTGATGCGGTGTTTCCCTTCCTCCGTTCAAAAAATAGGTCGCATGCGCGTACTTCTCCGTTTCCGCGATGTGTGCTTGCCGCAGACCGGCACGCGAGATCGTTCCCGCGAGGGTTTCCTCCGGCCTGAAGGGGGGAAATATGACGTGAGCCGGAATGGTAGCGTCGTATTCGGTCATGGTGACGAAGAATAGGGCAAGGTCGCTCGTTCGGTCCGCCACACTACTTGCAAGCATGCGTGCACGATCGGCGCGAAAGTTGAAGAAGCATACCGCATCACCGTGTTCGATCATGCGTGGCGATCCGGTATGGTCGAGAAAAAGCATTGGCTCGATATGTTCATCGAACACACCCGTGGCGTACTGTTGTCGTACCGCGGTCGAAGGGGAGATCTGCTGGAACACATGTTCGGCGGATCCGTTGTACAGTACTTGTTCGACACGAGCGAGGCGGTCGAAATTCTTGTCGCGATCCATCGCAAAATATCGGCCCGATACGCTCGCGATGAATCCACGCTCTTCACCGGAAAGAAAGAGCTCGAGTTCGTCCAAGTAGTTCGCCGCGCTCTGTGGCGCACAATCTCGTCCGTCCAAGAATGCATGAATGACCACTTGGGATACGCCTGCACGTTCCGCTTCATGCAGAAGTGCGTAGAGATGGTCGGCGTGACTGTGTATCCCCCCGGGGGAGAGCAGCCCCATCAGATGAAGTGTGCTCGCGTGTTCGCGCACGTGGGACCACATACCAAGGAGTGTGGGGTCGGAAGAAAGTGTTCCGCGTGCGATCGCCTTGTTGATCCGCACGAGGTCGGTGTCGATGGGGGAGCCGGCGCCGATCGCCATGTGGCCGATCTCGCTGTTACCCATCTGTCCGTCGGGAAGACCGACCGCAGCACCGCTTGCGTCGAAGCGGGCGTGCGCGCATCGGTTCCACAGCAGATCGAACATCGGCGTGTCCGCCGCATGGATCGCATTGTGGCTCGTGTGGTCGCTCAATCCCCATCCGTCCAGTACGACAAGTGCGACAGGGGTTCGAACGGTGTTTCGGTTTTCTTTCACGCGCCCAGTATAGTGCTCCACCTCGCTGCATGCAAACCGGGTGGTTGCGAAGTCCGTGACGTCGGTTCGGCACGGCTCACGACCGTTGCGATCGTGAGTGGAAAGGAACATGTCAACACTTGTTCCATTCTGTGAAGAGGGTATGATGTGGGTGAGTGAGTCATTTACCATCGTAACACTATTCACATGAAGACGAACAGAGTCCTGATCGTAGATGATGAAGCGAGTACCTGCAACGCTCTCTCCGATGAGCTCGTGAAAGCCGGTTTTGAAACGGCATGTGCGTACGACGGTGCGCAAGGGCTTGATATGCTTGCGACGTTCAAACCGGACCTCGTTCTGCTCGATCTTCTCATGCCTATCACAAGTGGCGTGGACCTCTTGCGTGCGTACAAGGAGCGGTCGGAGGGACGAGAGCCGCACTTCATCATCATCACCAACATGGACGCCATGGACGCCATGAATGCCACCTTCTCACACAACGTGACCGATGTGGTCGCAAAATCAAGCGCGACCATCGAAGGTATTGTTGCGCTGGTACGCCAGCGGCTGACCGAACGCGCGTCGCCGGTCGAAGGTGCCGCAGCGCATGTGACGGAACCGTGATCTATTTATCGGCTTAACCACGCACACCATGAAAGGTTTTCTCACGCAGATAGAACAAGAGACGCTCTCGAACACCGATTATCGTCGTGTCCTGTACACGGGAAAATATTCGCAGCTTGTATTGATGAGCATTGCGCCGGGTGATGAGATCGGTCTTGAAACGCACCACCTCGATCAGTTCATTCGCATCGAGTCCGGTTCGGCGACGGTAACGCTTGATGGTGTCACCCACATGATCGAAGAGGATTGGGCGATCGTGATCCCTGCCGGTACTGAGCACAATGTGGTGAATACGGGTGACGCTCCGCTTAAGCTCTATTCGATCTACTCACCTCCGGAGCACAAGGACAAAACGACGCACCGTACGAAAGCGGATGAGGTGGAAGAACACTTCGATGGCGTGACGAGCGAGTGATCGTCTCGATTCTTATATCTATCGCACATGTACTCAAGTTCGCATGTGTCCACTGGATGCAATGCTCCGAACGGGGTATTATGTTCGTATGCGTACAGACCTTTTTATTGGTAAATTTTGAACCATATGCATACACCAAGCACCCGTTCGTTTCAACGACCCCGTACATTACTCGGCGTCTTCGCGCTCACCATTTGCGGTGTCGCCGCAAGTACGATTGCATATGCGGCAACGCCAACGTGTGATCTGACACGTGATCTCGATATCGGCATGGAAGGGAAGGATGTCCTGTGTCTTCAACAGTGGCTCAATGCCGAAGGATACACACTCACCGAATCCGGACCCGGAGCACCGGGCGCCGAAACGGAACGATTCGGCGCGTTAACGAGAGACGCACTCGCACGTTTCCAAAAGGAGCACTCCCTCACTCCCGCGCTTGGATTTTTGGGACCAAAGACCCGAACATTCATACATTCAAACAAAGTCAGCAAGACGACATCCGTCTTGCCTCCTGAAAGTGTTCCGGCGGGCGCATCTTCCTCTGCGGATATTCGCCCGCAAGCGACCGTAGTGACGCAGTTGACCGACGGGGATCGCACGCGCACCGAATGGCTTCTCTCGCTCCTCGAAAGCAAAGGTCTTGTGGGGAGCAAGGATGAAGAAGATGATGATGAAGATGAAGATGAAGACGAGGTGTCAGACGGGTCATTCGAAGACCGAGTAGTCGCGACCATTGAGATGATGCGGGATGCGGAGGCAAAAATGAAGAAGGGAGCGGTGAGTGCGGAGCAACTTTCCATGGCTCGAAACAACCTCGAGGACGCGCAAGAGGATCTGCTGGATGCGATCTACGCATACTTCAAGGGAAAGGGTGGAAAGGCGGTTGAGTTGATCGATGATGCGGAGAACAATGCCGAGGATGCGTTTCGTGATGCGGGAGGGATCACTCGAGATGATGAGACCGAGGATCGTATCGATGACCTTGAAGATGCGATCGATGAAGCGTGGGACGAGATCGAAGCGCGTGATGATGCGGGAGACGATACGGAGGATGCTGAAGAGCTCCTGACCGAGGCCGAGGCCTTGCTGGAAGAAGCTGAAGAGGCGTTCGATGAAGACGATCTGGATCAGGCGGATGACCTGTTGGACGAGGTGAAGAGTCTGATCGATGACGCACTCGATGCGGTGGTCACCGAAGATGAAGAGGATGCGAAGAAGGCGATCAAACGAGCGCAGGGTGCGATCGATGATGCCTATGATGCGATCTCGGATGCCGAAGACGACGGTGATGAGGTGGACGATGCGCACGATCTGTTGGACGAAGCCGAGGACTTTCTTGAGGATGCGGAGGACGCGTACGATGACGATGAGTACGCTGACGCGCTCAAGTTGGCAAAGAAGGCGGAAGATCGTGCCGACGATGCGGTCGATGCGCTCTGAAACAGGAAGGATAAAGAAAACCCCACGTCTGTGGGGTTTTCTTTATCCCGCGCGGTCTTAGAAGAATGCGGTGTAAAACGCGATACCGCCCACCACTGCGCTGCTGACGATTGGAAAGAGGAACACGCTTGATGCTTTGACGCCAAGTCGCAACAGTATCGTGCAGTACTTGGCGATGATGCTGCCGGCAAGCGCAAGTAGGATACTCGCTCCCATTACGAGGTCGCTCACCTCACCGAATCGGAACGCTTCACCGAGCGACGCGAGCGCGGCGGCGGAACTCACCATGCCGGAGGCGAACGAGGCGAGTGCGAGCCAACCACTTCCCAGGTAGTAGCGCACGAACACCATCAAAATCATGACGATGGAGAACACCGTGGTGAACTTGGTTATGAACTGGATCGGTAGCGGACGGTTTGTGATGCGGACGTTCTCGATGCCGTTCGTCTTTGAATAGGTGTGCAGGGTAAGTCCGACCATGAGGAGGAAGACGGATACCATGGGTAACAGCATTTGTTGAAAGAACGCAATGGGAACAAGAGCGAAGAGTATGACCATGTCCTTGAAGAAGGAGCCGGTGCTTGCGGAAAGGAATGCGAGATAGAGACTGCGCTTCTTTTCGATGTGCGAGATCGAGCTCTCTGTATCAAGACCTCGCATGAAGAGGATGATCGTGGCGAGTGAAGAAACCAGGCCTCCGAAGAACGTGGCGAGCAAAAGAGCGTTTCGACCACGAATATATTTGGTGATGAAGTGCGCGACAAAGCTCATGAAACTCACCATGAGAAGTACTTTCCAGAATGAAGCGATACTGACCGCCTGGAAGACCAACGAGTGTTCGCTGAACGAGTAGAGCGGTACCTTGAGTGCGGCATCGTGCGGGATGAGTGGCGTGATGATAAGTGCGATCGCGATGAGTACGCTGAAATCGAGCATTTCCTGTCGTTCGAGCGACTCTGCGAAGTGGTGCCACTTATCCTTAAGCTCGAGCACGATCATGAGCACGAACACCAGGGTGGCTATGAGCCAAAACTGCACATTGAACACGCTCAGACTGGCGATCAGGAATACGGTCGGTATTGCAAGGACGGTGGTGATACCCGCCCGCGCTCGGTTGGCGTGCTCTCTTCGGTAGGTCGATTCAAACAGAAAGACTGCGATGCCGACCAGCATGACGCCTGCAAACGCGATCGGCCACACACTGGGTGCGCTTGGGTAGAGGTAGCTCGAAATGAACGCGATAATGGATACGATCGAAAAATCGCGTATGCCCACACTCGTTTTGCCATCTTTTCCCCCTTCACGAGAGTTAATCTGACGTTCGGCGCCGATGATGATGCCGGTCAGAAGCGCGAGTGCGAGCTGCCATCCGGCAACGAGCAAGGTGTGGTCCATATGTGTGTGCGATACCCATTGTTCACGTCTTCGGCATCCTCACCCGGGTCGAGGTATGAGTTCGACGAAACGTGTCCCGAATAATAAAGTCGAGAGGTCTGTTTGGAGTGATCCCAACGTTCTCGTTGCGAGTACCTTACAGGTGTCAGCATGTCCTTGTCAAGAGTGCGGCGTTGCCATGCGGTCGCACACATGGTATGGTATCAACCAGTTTACAATATCAGAGGGGTGAGTTTGATGAGATGTGATATATTCATCATCTATCCGGTCCGAAACCTCCAGGGCGATGTGCTGTGTCAATACGTTGACCTGCTACGCGGATCGGACCCGGGTGTGCGGGTGTGCAAACGCTCGGTACGCGAAACGCTGAAAAATCCCGAGCACTGCTTGTTCCTTGCACTGGCCACCTCCATGCGCCTCGTTGGTACCGCACGCCTCGTTCGGGTGTTCGGGCCAAACGGTGCCGTGGGGGAGGTTCACGATCTGTGCGTGGCACGGAGCTGGCGTGTGAGGGGTGTCGAGCGTGCACTCATGGAGGAAGTGCACCGGTACGGCACGCTCGAGTTTGGTGTCGACCGATTCGATATCATTTCGCCCATCGGCACCGACGAAGTGAGTCTGCGGGCACTTGGCTATGCATGGAACGACTCGACGGCGCGGTACTCTCTCGGATTCTCTCTACTGCCGAGAGGCGGTGCGTTCTGCATTTAGGGATCGACAGGATGTCGGTCCCCTTTTCGTCACTGTATGCGCAACCGGCTTGGGTGTGCCGCTTTGACGACCGTGGGTGTTCGTCCTGTGTCGCGCATACAGGCCCGCACCCATGCCGAGGGCGCCGATGCCGTATCCCGCAACGACATCGCTTAAATAGTGTACCCCAAGGTATAACCTGCTTACACCGATGAGGAACACGATACCGATACCGATACCGAAGATCGCCTTTCGCCATTGCGAACTTTGCAGGTGTGTGTACAGCAGGTAGGTCATAAGGCCGTAGAGTGCAATAGCGGCACCGGCGTGTCCGCTTGGAAAAGAAAAATCTCGCATGTCGATAAGGGAGTCCAGGGGCCGCGGTCGCGCCACCAGTATCTTCAGAGTGTAAATGAGCGTTGCCGTGCTTGCGAGTGAGACGAGAAGCGGGAGTGCCTGTCGGATTCGGTCTGTTTGGTAGAGGTACACGCAGACACATGCGGCTATGAGCACCACCGTCTGCCAGTTGGCAAGTATGGTCAGATGTTCGAACAGGTCCGTCATCAGTGGAGTGCGCGAATGTGCGAACCACGCGTGCATGTCCGTATCGATCGATCCTATGAAAGAGAGTATTGACTCGTCCATGTTACACGTTATGGGGTAATTATTATAGTATCACTCGATACAGGTTCCACCACCATACCCGTAACCCCATGCATACGGCTTTCCGGAGCATGGCGCACCGCCAAGGCGCACACCGAAGTATACAAGGTCGGCGATGCGTTCGTACAGGTAGAGAGCCGTCTCATCACTTGAAAGACCGGTCCTTCGTTTGATGTTCTCCAAGTCTTCGAGTGCGTATGTGAGAATGCCGTCTCGGAGCGCATTGTCCGCACGCAAACGACCCGCATAGCCGCCTTCTCCCACGTGGTATGCTCGGTCGTGGGCGATGCAGAGGTCTTCGAACGGGATACGTTTTGTGTCGAAGTATCGTGCGTCGATATCGGTAAAGAGTCGAGAAAGCCCTTTGATCGATGTGTTCCAAGCGCTCGAGATATTGCCGGAACAACCGTCGGATGTGAATGGCTCGATCGATACGGCCTCTTTCGTGCGGGTGAGGAGGAGCATGCCGCGTTGTTCGGAGATCGGGTCGATCGTCAACGTTCGACGATGCACATGTGTCCCCAAAAGGGTGATCGCAACGAGGACGGTTAGCAGAAGTGCGAGCGTGCGCGGTTTTAGCATTATTTTACGATTCAATCGAGCGTCATTCATAAGCGAGTCGCTCATTCAGTATACCATTGCGTGGTTGGAACGGTATCGGTTCGAAGTGGCGTGTGCGGGTTTTCCACGGGCAGTGAATGAATGATCATGCCATGGTACACTCATTCTCATGGCACATCGACCGTTTCCGCTATCGGCGATCATCGTACTGCTGTTTGCACTTTCACTTGGCGCCGCTTCGCTCTGGTATCGCGACATGAGGGATGCACCGGGTGCTGTGGGTACTCTCGCTACCTCGAGCGGGGATCGGCCGGCAGTATGGGGAAGGCTCGTTTCGCTCGGTGTTGGCGACGCGGTTGTACGTGCGGAAGTGGTGATCGACCCCGTCGATCGTCGTCGCGGGCTTTCGGGGCGTACATCGCTCGCCGCGGATACCGGCATGCTGTTCGTGTTTCCCGACATCGATACGTATGGCATATGGATGCCGAACATGCATTTCGCGATCGATATTCTGTGGCTTGACGACGGTCTGCGCGTAGTCGATCTTCAAGAGGGGGCGACGCCGGAGTCGTACCCGCGCGTGTTCACCCCGCGTACGCCGGCTCGCTACGTGCTTGAGGTGCGCGAGGGCTTTGTACGCGATCGGGGAGTACAGGTGGGAGATGTGGTCACGGTACTGAACGATGCACCGTGACGTACCGCGAGCGTGCTTGACCAAACGAAAAAACATTGTCTTTGGTGTGCAGGTATGCTACGCTGTTTCTGCTCCTGCCGGACAGGCGCGCTTCGTTTCGGCGAAGTGAGGAAAGTCCGGGCACGCAGACCGCTTACACCTCACGCCGTTCGGTTAAGAAGAGCATGGGTATCAAGAATGAGTATGAGTCACGAAGTCTGTGCGTACTCATCCTAATTCCAGTAACTTATTCTTTTGTGCCGAGCCGTGCGAGGTGTAAGTGGCAAGGGTAGCGGGTAACACCCGTCCGGAGCGATCCGCGAGGTGCGAACAGTGACGCCCGACCCGAAAGGGAACGGCATCCGACTCTGTAAGGGGACGGATGAACCTCCGTATATTCCCGAGTTTTCGGGCGAAGTCGGAGGATGAAACGGCTAAATCCTTACCCGCGTGCAAGGCCGTACCGTCACTTGCACCTCATGGTGTTCGGTGAAGCGGAGCATGAGTGACAGGAATGAGTATGAGTTGCGACGAAGCGTGAGCTCGCTCGTGGTAATACTAAACACTCATGTTTCGTGTCGAGCCTCATGAGGTGCAAGTGCGGAGAGCCGCTCGAGTTCGTCGGCAACGACGTTCCCAGATACATGCTTGTCGTGTGCACAATAGCGTGCACATACAGAACCCGGCTTACAGGCAGGAGCCCGACACGACCCGCGCAAGCGGGTTGTGTTTTGTGTGCATGCATGGTACGCATAGAGCATGGATTGGGAAAAGTACATCGAGGACGGTGTGCGTGCACTGCCGGAGCGCTTTCGAGAGAAGATCCGCAACGTTGCGATCCTGCTTGAGGATGAGCCGAGCGAAGCGGTGCGGCATGAGCAGGGTCTTGCTCCGGACGAAACGCTCTTGGGGCTCTACCAAGGGATACCGCTTTCCGAGCGGGGTGACGGCTATGGGGTGGGCGCGACTCTGCCCGATACGATCACGATATACAGGCGACCCACGCTCGAAGAGGCGAAAGATACCGACGGCGATGTGGCGCGCATCGTACGCGAGACGATATGGCACGAGTTTGGACATTACTTTGGACTCGATGAAGATGAAGTGCGTTCACGCGAGGAGAGGCGCAACTGCTCCGATTAAAAGCGCCTCCTCGCGCACCACGGAGGAGTGCCGTCGATCGTTTCAGAAGATCGTCAAGCGGTTAGTTTGTCACGACGACATGTATTGACCTTTGTCCATTGATGTGCTTTAATTGCATGCAGATTCAACAATTGACTCCACGTGTTGTGGAAGGAGTGGCATCATGCACGTCGCATCCCGTCTTCTTAGTATGTTCTTCATGTTCAGCGTTCTTCCCACGCTGAACGCTCAGGCCGCAGAAATTTCGGTCGATCTCGAATGGCGAAGTCGTTATGTCTTCGATCCCGCGACCGTGGTCGTTGATCGGCCGGTCGGAGTGGTGAACTTGCATCTCAACTGGGAGAGTGGCTGGTACGTGAATACCTGGCATGCGGCCGAAGTGGGCAACGTGATGGTGGAAGGTGATTACACCGTCGGCTATCTCTGGACCGTATTGGACGACTCCTGGTCGATCGACCTGTCCCTCAGCTATTATGACGTGAACAGGATCGGTAGTTTTGGGGATGGAGACCTCTTGGTGCCGATCGGCCACATTGCGTATGTCCTGCCGGACGGTTTCGTTCCGTTCGGAGGCACTGTCACGGTACAGGGAACGTTCGAATGGTACTCGTACCTCGGTGACCTCACCGATCTCGGGTATGAGGCTTCGGATGGCTTCATAACCTACGGAGGGGTTGAGGGAGACTGGCCTCTGTTCCCCGGGGTCAACCTGACTGTTGGTGCCGACTACGGATACGCGACCATCGACGGGTATGATGGCGAGTTCCAAAAGGTCCGATGCGGAATGACCTGGACGATAACGGATCAAACTGGAATTCAATTATCGTACGACCATCGTTTCGGTTCTATGGCCGAATCGGAAGGCGTGTGGACCGTAGGGGTCTCGCACACATTCTAAAGGTCAAAAAGGAACGGCCGGGCAGCGGATGCTCGGCCGTGTGCAGTGAGAGAGTTGAGAATATTGACCTTGGTACCATACGCATGCGGATGATAGTCAGAGCACCTATTTTTGTTCTTCCCGAATGGATATCGGTCATGGAGACGAAGTTGGCGTTTAATTGGGATAATTGGGGGATCAAATATGGAAAACCGCTCACACTCAATCCACGCTTTTCAAGGGTCACCGCTCTGGCGGACGATACGCCCTCCTTCGGCACTTGTGTCGATATGCGGGTGTCGGCACCAAGTGACAGCCCCAAAAAAGCGACCTCGCGGTCGCCTTTTTGTTTTTTCGTTGCTTCGTATTCGTCCTACGCCTCGACCTGCGCCTGCTTGAAGCTCAGGGTCATGCGATGGTTCGCGGGGTCGAAGAGTGTGATCTTGAACTTGTAGTTCTTGCCGATCTCAAGGGTCTTGCGCAGGTCCTCGACGCTGGGGAACTCACTGATGTGTACCAGACCCGCAACGCCTTCCTCGATGGAACCGAGCGCGCCGTGCTTGTTGTACTTGATGATCACCGCGTCGACGACTTGGTCCTTCTTGAACTGGGTGGACGCCGACTTCCACGGGTCCTCCTTCAAGGCCTTGATCGAAAGGGACACCTTGCCGTCCTTTATCTCGATCACCTTCACATTCACTTTCTCACCCACCTTGTAGAGCATCTTGGGATTCTCGACGAGGCCCCAATCGAGCTCGGAAATATGTACGAGCCCCTCAAGGCCGTCCTGGATCTTCACGAATACACCGAACTCGACGGCGCCGGTCACCTCACCCTGTACCACATCACCAACGGCGAACGCTCCGCGCACGCCGGTCTCTTTTGCGGCCTGCGGTCCGCGCTCGCTGAAGATCAGTTTACCTTCTTGTGCATCCGCGGTAATGATGATCACGTGCAGCTTTTCGCCGACGAGCTTGCGAAGTTCGTCGAGGATCTTTGCTTTGTCGCCATCTTCGACGCGCGGGTAATGGTCGGGCTTGAGCTGACTTGCAGGCAAAAAGCCGCTGATACCTTGCCATTCGAGCATGAGGCCGCCCTTGTTCGCCTCCTTGACCGCAAGTTCGAAGACCGTACCTTGATTGACCGCCTTTTCCGCGTCGGCCCATATGAGTGCTTGGCGCGCCTCCATGAGCGAGAGCTCGAGGTAACCCTCCGGATGATCGGTGGATACCACTTTCGCCGCGATCGTATCACCGATCTTGACGCGACGGAGAATGTCACTTGCCGCGTTGAATTCACGACCGTAAATGATACCCGCACCGAATGGGTGCAGTTCCACGAATACCTTTTGCTTTCCGATCGAGATCACCGGACCCTCGACCATACTGCCTTCCTTGGGGAAGGAAGGTATCTCCGCCAATTTCGCGTCCATGTACGGATCGCTCCGGACCGTTCGTGTCTTTTCATCTTCCTGTGTCGTATCGACGACGTTCGTTTGTGTGTTCATATTTCGGAGTACCGCTTTCGGTACAAAAAAACCGCCGAAGGGTTTGCATGCTTTCGCACGGACGAAACACAATGCAAGGTTACCTCCCAGCGCTACCCCTTGCGGGGTGTGCTTGTAATACCGCCACTGTACGCCATGAAGGGCGTTTTGTAAAGGGTTCGTGGCGGCATGATGGGTGTGTGCTGCGTCCCCGCGTTGCCGTGCAATGAGTGTGGTATAGTGTAGGGTATCAAGTTTGCCCATGGATCACCCGCTACTCGAACAACTTTCCGAAAAGGTCTTCACCGTTTCCGAGTACTTGGAGCTCGTGAACGGCCTGCTCACCCCTCTTGTGGTCGAGGTGGAGGGAGAGGTGAGCGATCTCAAGGTGTTGCCGCAGTGGACCTTTTTCTCTCTCAAGGATACGGAGGACGGTTCGATCCTTCGATGCGGCATGCACTCGGCCGTCTATCGGCGTATCGGCGTGCTCCTTGAGGACGGCATGCGCATCAAGGTGTACGGGTACGGCAAGCTGGCGGGCAAGAGCGGCAACTTCGGCTTCTGGGTCTCAAAAATCGAGCCGGTGGGGGAGGGTGCCCTGCGCCGCGCATATGAGCTTTTGCTCAAGCGGCTTTCGGAAGAGGGGCTCTTTGTACGGAAACGGGACCTGCCTCCGTTCATCTCACATATCGGCGTTATTTCAAGCCGAAACGGTGTGGTGCTGCAGGACCTGCGCAACAACCTGCGCAAGCTCGGCATTCGTATCGACTTTCTCCATTCGGGGGTGGAAGGGCCGGATAGCGCGGGAGAGCTTGTGCGTGCGATCGAGCATTTTACCCACGTCACCGATGCGCCGGAGGTCCTTGTGCTTATCCGTGGTGGCGGGTCGCTCGAAAGCCTGCAGGGTTTCAACAACGAAGCGGTGTGTCGCGCAATATTCGCCGCGCCGATGCCGGTTTTGGTGGGTATCGGCCACGACGTCGACGCGCCCATTGCGACATTGGTGGCGGATTGGAGCGCGAGTACGCCGACCGCGGTCGCGCATGTCATAAACGATTCATGGGCGCCGCTCACCGACCGGGTGCCGATGCTCGCGTTGCGGATCAGCGGGCGCTTCGGGTCGCGTATCCGAAGCGCCACGTATGCACTTCCGCACACGGTGGAGCGCATCTCAGCACGCATGATGCACCGCGTACGCACGCTCTCGCATCGGGTCGAGATAGCTTCGCGCAGTGCGGAATATGCGGTCGCGCAGGTCGTTCAGCGTTTCCGCGCTCATGAACAGGCGCTCTCGTTCGCTCTGAGACGCATTCCGCTCCATCTGCGTGAGAACGAGCGTGCGGTGCTGCTTGCGCTCAAGCGGGCTGTTGCGGCCCTGCGAGCGGGTATCGAGACGATGGGGCGTACCATCGTGGAACGCGAACGTTTACTCGAGGCGCGCGATCCTGAGCGGGTGCTTGCACGTGGGTATGCGCTCGTGCAGGGGCCGTCCGGCGCACTGGTGCGCGATGTTGCCGATGTTGAGGTCGGACAATCGGTACGAACGCGCCTCCATAAGGGCACTGTACACAGCACGATCACCGCGAAGGAATACTAGTATAAATACCGGCATTTATATGGTAATTAATGATCACGATCTATGTCACAAGACACCATACGTACGCAATTGAAGAAGCTCGAGGAGATCGCAGCGTGGTTCGAAAAGGACGACGACTTCGACGTCGAGGAAGGACTGAAGAAGGTGAAGGAGGGAGCCGAGCTGGTGAAAAAGCTTAAGGCGAGGATCAAGGAGGTGGAGAACGAGTTCCGCGAACTCGAGGCCGATCTCAAGAGCGACTAGGTTTGTCGAAATGAGATGGAGCTTCGGTCATGGATACCGGCAAGTGCGTCGTCCGCGCACAGATACCATGCGACGTCCCCGTACCGCTTGAGCCAGGTGAGCTGGCGCTTGGCGTAGCGACGTACTGAGCGCACGAGGGTGTCGCGCAAGAGTGTCTCGGGGAGTTCGCCGCGCAGGTACCGGGCACAGATGCGATACTCCATACCGAGCTCGTCGATGCGCTGCCACGACATACCCATGTCGGTGCGCAGTCTCGCGGTCTCGTCGATCAGCCCCGCGGAAAGTGCGCGATCGAGGCGATCGGCGATGCGCTCCTCGAGGGTCGGGAAGGGTGGGGTAATGCCGATCCATACCAATCGATACGGCGAGTGCTCGCGGGTGACCACGGGTACTTTTCCGAGCTCGGTTGCCACTTCGATCGCGCGGATGAGTCGGCGAGGATTTTGCGTTTCGATGGTGCGCGCACGCTCGGGGTCGAGTTCTGTGAGCATTGAGAAAAGTGTGCTTGCATTCATGCGGGCAAGCCGTGCACGAAGCGCGACGTTCGGCTTAACTTGCGGGAACTGCGTGCCGAAGACGAGTGCGTCGATGTAGAGCCCCGTGCCACCCGCAAGTATCGGCACGGTCCCGCGTTTTCTGCACAGAGCGATCGCATGGAGCGCGTGTCGTCGCCACTGTTCGACCGAGAACGAGCGTCGCGGGGATGCAAGGTCAAGACAGTGGTGGGGAATACCGCACATTTCCTCTCGCGTGATCTTTTCCGTGCCGATGTCGAGCCCACGGTATATTTGCCGCGAGTCGGCGGAAATGACTTCGCCGTCGATGCGCTTCGCCACCTCGACCGCACACCCGCTTTTGCCGCTTGCGGTGGGGCCGAGTATCACGATGAGCGGTCCGTGGTCTTTCTGCATGGTGTCTTTATAGCATATGAAACAAGACCCCGCTCATGATCGTTCCGTGTGTGTAAACGGCACCGGATACATCTCCCCACCCTTTCACTGCAGATGTAGTCTCGTTCCGGCATCTCGGAGCAGGTATCCTTTATTGCGAGGGTGTTCATTCTATCCAGACTCGCTCATACCACACGTATCGATCCGGATGGGTAGGCGGCCTTCGTGTAAGTTCCACGGCGGAAATTGGAAGGTCGCTTGTTCCCCGGAGATCAAAATGCCGCGAAGATCTTTTTCTCAGTCGCCTCGATACGTACCGCGCCACCATACGGCATTGGAATTTGCGGGTTGGTATGCCCAATGTCGACGTTCAGTACTATCGGTACGGTAGGGTTGTACTCGCGCACAATCGAAATAATAGTCTCACGCTGCTTCTCACGATAGGCACGCTTTTGGTCTACGGTGAGTTGCTTGTCAAAATTATACGCCTGGGGTCGGCCTACGATGATGCCACGAACACGCGTGAGTAAGTCACGCTCACCGAGCGCACGATAGATACGATGCACGTATTCGTGTGAGGGGATTTCTTCCGATGTCTCTGTCATGAGAATGATGCTGTTAAACTCGTCAACGGATGGCATTGCAACCCCATGGCGTAGTATCTCGTCGATCGATTCAAGGCAACCACCCCAGGTAATACCAACGGCTGTACCTGCGCCATCCCACTGCCAGCCCTCACTCGGCTCGTATGAGCGAGTCTTGTTTAGTGTTGTAGGGTCATTCCAGTCAAGTCCAATATCGTTGTATGTGTCGCTCGCTTTTAGTTCAAACTCGCCCGACTCGAACAATGCCTTGTTGAGGTGGTCGACCGTGAATGGATCCATTTTTTGCTGCATTGCAAATTGTGTAAACAGGCACGCACCGTAGTAGCTGGGCACACCCTGAAGCCAGAGGAAGTTTTCAAAATGCGTGTTGTCACTAAAACCAAAAAACGGTTTCGGGTTGTTTTTGAATGGCTCGGCAGGAAGATTTTTTACGTAGGTAATCTGGTCGTTCCCTCCAAGAGTCGCGATCACAGCTTTTATATCATCATGTTCAAACGCCGCCACAAGATCAGCAGCGCGTTCCTCTTTCGAAGCCCCAATCTTTCTTGTTGTGGGAAACTCCACCGGCTCAAGGCCAAAAACAGTACGGATCCGTTCAAGACCAAGTTCATACACATGTGGCCACTTACCGGGAGCCGCAAACGAGGGTGAAAGAACGGCCACTTTGTCTCCTTTTGACAATTTTGGGAGTGTTTTCATGAGTTAAAGTATAACCAAAAATATCCAGTCCAGCTATAGAGTAAACCGGCCCTCGCACCCGCCTTACAGGCGAAGTACACCTTGTGGACCTTTTCTGCGTGCTACGCACTTGAAAACGTCTCACAATGTCTTGCGCAATGGGTCCCATCCCATTGCTCACCCCTCCACGTTTTCATCTCGGATGCAGTGGCTTCGTTTTCTCGGGGCAGGTGCCTTCGTTCGGGTCGGCGCTCATCCTTCAGCCAGATCGCTCGTCGCTCTAGCCCCTCGGCGGATGCCGGAAGGTGGTTACTCCAAAAAGAATATGGAGTGCTTGCCCCCACCCACCCAGCGCGCACGAAATATCTAAATTGGGACCAGAGGATAATTTAGCTCCCAGGCGAACGTTTGGTAAAATAGGAAAATGAAAATCAAAGATCTTCAAAAACAGGATATGCCGCGAGAGAAGCTTGCAAAGTACGGGCCGGACAAGCTCAAGGACGAAGAACTGCTAGCGATCATTCTTGGTTCGGGTACCAAGGGTATGAATGTGCTTTCACTCTCGCGAGCGATACTCAAACGAGTTTCTGGTCTCGGTGGTGCACAGGCGACACTCGATGATCTAAAAAGTATTCGTGGCCTCGGGGCAGTGAAGCGGCTACAAATAATTGCACTCATTGCGCTTGCTAAGCGGCTACAAGCAAAAGACGGAGTAGAGATACTTTCGACAAAAGATGTATGGAATATGTGCAACGATTTTTATGCCTCGGCAAAAGAACACCTCGTTGTATTTTACTTGGACACACAGTCACGGCTCATTGAACGCAAGATCATTTCGGTTGGTACTTTGGATGCAAACATCGTCCATCCACGAGAAGTATACGAACCAGCACTGACACTTCACGCAGCGTCGGTGATCGTGGCACACAACCATCCATCAGGAGACACAAAACCGTCTCCGACAGACATTATGCTCACCAAAAAACTTGCAGATGCGGCTCAACTACTCGGTATTTCACTCGAAGATCATGTGATTGTGTCGAAAAAGGAGCATACCAGCATGAGACAGAAAGGTTTAATATGGTGTTGACAAATTCAGACATATAGAATATACTCTGAATACATATTTTTTAGTTCAGAGTTATGTCAGCACAAAAAAAGCAATGGATAGCAGGAACACACAAAAAGCAGTATGAGTATACAAGCTTTTTACCTACGCCAGTAAACGTCTCATATCAATGGACTGACCCGCGCATTGACGTATTGCTTGGCGAAGCAATGCGTTACCTTGGAGAACTCAACGCATACTCAACCCTCGTACCTGATGTGGACTTTTTCATACAGATGCACGTCGTTAAGGAAGCAACGGTTTCAAGTCGAATCGAAGGCACAAAAACAAATATCGACGAAGTGTTGCTCTCAAAAGAAGAGATTGACCCTGAAGAACGCGACGACTGGAACGAAGTACAAAACTACATCCAAGCTATCAATCACTCCGTTGCGACACTTGATACGATACCGCTGTCAATGCGACTCGTGAAAGAGGCACACGGCATTCTTCTCTCCGGCGTCCGTGGGTATAGCAAGCTCCCAGGAGAAGTGCGTACAAGTCAAAACTGGATCGGTGGTGCGACAATCACCGATGCGACATTTGTACCGCCACACCAAGAAGATGTTCCCGAACTGCTCTCTGACTTGGAAAAGTTTTGGCACAACAAGTCACTCAATGTACCAGACCTCATCAAGGTGGCCATCTCTCACTATCAGTTTGAAACGATCCACCCATTTCTCGATGGTAACGGGCGTATTGGACGACTTCTCATCACACTTCAACTTGTCGATATGGGCATACTTCAAAAACCCACACTCTACATCTCTGACTTCTTCGAAAAACACCGCTCCAAGTATTACGACGCGCTTTCACGTGTGCGTGAGTCCAATGATCTGGAGCAGTGGATCCGTTTCTTCCTCACGGGCGTTGTTACCACAGCAAAAGACGGAAAGGAAACCTTTGAAAAGATCATCGAGCTACGCAAGAAATACGAGTCACTTATTGAGAGTGGTATGGGTACGCGCCGTCACAAGGACGCCAAGAAACTGCTTGAAAAACTCTTCGCAAAGCCGGTCGTTACTGTGCGTGATATGGAAAAAATGATGAACATGTCGTTTCAAACAGCGAGCATCTTTGCGAAAGAGTTTGAGAAGATCGGTATTTTTGACGAAATGACGGGCTTTTCAAAGAACCGTATTTTTTACCTGCGTGAGTATTTAGAACTATTTAAGAAATAACAACCATGGAAAACTTTAGTCAAAAAGCAGCAATGATCTGGAATGTCGCGGATATCCTTCGCGGTGGCTGGAAGCAACACGAGTATCAAGACGTGATCTTGCCGCTCGTGGTTTTGAAGCGTCTCGATTCAATCCTTGCTGACACTAAAGCGAAAGTACTCGACAGCCACAACCAGTACCATGGCAAGCTCAAAGATCTCGACCAGATACTCAAGCACGCCTCTGGTGTCGCGTTCTACAACACCTCACCGTACGACTTTAAAAAGCTCTTGGAAGACCCGCATGGTATTGCGAAAAACTTCAAGCACTACCTCAACGGCTATAGTGAGAATATCCAAGACATCATCGAGAAATTTGACTTCAAGAAGCAGCTCGATCGGCTCGAAGGCGGTGGGCTCTTGTTCCTCGTGCTCCAAGAGATCAACAAGGTGAACCTCCACCCAAACGAGGTCGATAACCACACGATGGGCGTTATCTTTGAGCACCTCCTGCAAAAGTTTTCGGAAATGTCGAACGAAACCGCCGGAGAGCACTTCACTCCACGCGATGTGATCGTGCTTATGGTTGATATACTTCTCACCCCCGACGAAGCACTCCTCAAAAAGCCGCACCGAATCTTCAAAGTATACGATCCGGCTTGTGGTACGGGCGGGATGCTCACGGTCGCTAAAGACCACATCCGCAAAGAGATCAATCCAAAAGCAGATGTATACCTCTACGGCCAAGAGCTCAACTCGGTCACGTACGCGATGGCGAAGTCTGACATGCTGATTAAGGGCGAGAACCCCGACTATATTCGAGGCGGAGAAAAGAACCATGCGCAAGCGAGCACACTTTCGAACGACCAGTTCTACGGTGAGGTCTTTGACTACGGCCTCTCGAATCCGCCCTACGGCGTGGATTGGAAGAAAGACAAAGAAGCGGTCGAGCGTGAAGCGCGGCGCGGGTACGCGGGGAGGTTTGGCGCGGGTACACCGCGCATCTCCGATGGACAGCTTCTATTCCTGCAACACCTCGTCTCCAAAATGAAGCCGATCAAAGACGGCGGTTCGCGTATCGGTATCGTTCACAATGGCTCACCGCTCTTTACGGGCGATGCGGGCAGTGGCGAGAGCGAGATCCGTCGCTGGCTCTTGGAAAAAGATTTGCTTGAAACGATCGTCGCACTACCTGACCAGCTTTTCTACAACACGGGCATCAATACATACTTGTGGTTTCTCTCAAATCGTAAGAGCGAAGAGCGCAAGGGTAAAGTACAGCTCATCGACGCACGCACGTTCTTCACAAAGCGCCGCAAGAGCTTGGGCAACAAACGCAACGACATAGACGAAAAGGCACGAGAGCGTGTACATGAGCTCTACGAAGCGTTTGAAGAAGGAGAGTACAGCAAGATATTCAACACCACTGATTTCGGCTACCGGCAGATCACCATCGAGCGACCCCTCCGTCTCGATTTTCAAGTGAGTGACGAACGACTCGAAAAACTCAAGACCGAAAAGGCGTTTGAAAAGCTAAAAGTTGCCGAACAAACCGCACTCCTTGAGTACCTCAAAGCATTTCCACACCAAGAGCTTTATACCAATCGCGAGCAGTTCCTCGAAGTATTTGAGCCGTACCTGAAGCCAAAGAAGCTTGGCGCGCCACTCAAAAAGGCAGTGCTTAACGCACTCTCAGAGCGAAGCGACTCGGCAGACATCTGCACAGACACGCAAGGAAACCCAGAACCGGACAGTGACTTGCGCGACCACGAGAACGTGCCACTTGGTGAGGATATAAATGCGTACTTCGAGCGCGAGGTCGAGCCGTATGTGGCCGACGCATGGATCAACGAATCGGTTCGTGACCACAAGGACAACGAAGTCGGCAAAGTCGGCTACGAGATACCGTTCACGCGCTACTTCTACAAATACGAACCGCCGCGTGAGCTTGAAGTAATCGAGCAGGATATTGAAGGAGTAGAAAACGAGCTCCTGGAGCTTTTGAAGAAATTGTAATATGGACTTGGAAACATTCAAAAAACAATTTATTCGCGAAGAGCTTGGTATCGGTGAGGAGTATGGCAAGATATTTACATTCATTGATTTTGGTAATGTAAACAATTGGTTTGCGGCAGATACTCAGGACTGGGAGAACAAGCCACTCAAAGAGCATGAACATATTGATATCGATGTGCACAAACTGAAACAGTTTTCGGATATGTTTTCCGTGCGTACACGAGCGTACTACGGACACGATCCGCACAATAGCGGTTCACAGAAGTTTACCTATGTGATGCGCAAGGCATTTGGCAAGCGTGAATTTGTTACAAAACGTCTGCAACGCATCAAGCACTACATAGGAGATGGTGAGAAACAAGAATCACTCTTTGTGCGCTATGACAAAGATGGGCAACAGTATATAGAAGTACGAAAGAGTAACTTTGATGTCGAGATTGCGGTCGATGCAACAAAGATGCTCCCACACTATGATACCTGCTGCCTGTTCTCGGGAGATGCAGATTTCGCGTATCTCAATCAGTATCTGCGTAGCAAAGAGAAGAAAGTGATTCTGGTGAAGGCGGGGTATATTACCGAAGAACTCCGCGACTCAGCTGATCTGGTACTCAACGCACAGCGGGTCAAGAAATATATAGCTCAGAAGGTGGAAAAGACAAGGACCTGACGAGGTCAGGTCCTTGTGGATTGTGATCCCGAATACCTCGGGCAGGTACCTACAGTATAGAAAAAATAGCACAAAAGTCAATCACATTGTGGATAATCAAAATCAAGTATGAAAATCAATCTAACCAAAAAGCAGTACGATACATTTATCGACGTGCTACAGATAGCCGGTACGGTATACGGCGTTATGGGAGATATGGTGGATGAGAAGTACAAAAAGACTTCCCAAGATATCGACGAACTTGAAGATCATGTCTTGTCTATCGCGAAGGATATGGGTAGAGAGCAGATCGTTGAATTGTTTCAGGGCAAGCGATCAGTAGATTTTGAGTACGCAGAACGTGTAATAGACGACCTCAATGAATACGAAGAGTTTTCGATGTGGGATGAATTGCCACGCAAACTTGCCGGACGTGATCTCTTTGAAACCTACGGAGAAGAAAAGTTGAAAGCAATGGATGAGCAAGAGTACTGGCGTGTGTTTGGTGAGCGAGAGTCGTACTACCACAAAGAGTTTGAAGCGCACGGCATAGACCGCTTGCGTGTGGTTGACATGAAATTGAAGACCGAGAAGGAGGACAAGAAGAAATAGTATGACATCACTCAAACTGACAAAAAAATACGATCGTTACCCCAAATACAAAGACTCGGATGTGGAATGGGTTGGTGAGATACCGGAGGGTTGGGATGTGCAGCGTCTCAAGCAAGCCATAGCAAGGCAATATCCTGGTATTTGGGGTGATGAGGCAAAGGGAGATGAGAACGATATCAAGTGTCTCCGCGTTGCTGACTTTGACTTTGATCATAGAAGTTTTGGTACTGTTGAAACCGTACGAAATATACAGCCACACGAGCGAGCACGAAAGATACTCCGCAATCCCTCACTACTCATTGAAAAGTCTGGAGGAGGTGAGAAACAGCCAGTTGGACGAGCAGTGATGTTTGACACTGACGACGAGATGGTCTGTGCAAACTTTATCGATGTGCTAAACCTGAAACCAGATTTTGATATCAACTTTGTCGCTTACCAGCTATTTGCTGCATATAAGGGTGGCTTAAATAAAAAGGCGATAAAGCAGAACACGGGTATACAGAATTTAGATACAAAGCAGTATTTCTCTGAGTTTTTTCCGTTCCCATCATCTGAGCAGCAAAAGAGAATCGCCGCATACCTCGACGAAAAGACGGCGCTAATCGACGCGATCATCGAGAAGAAAAAGAAGCAGATCGAGCTCCTGCGCGAAAAGCGCGCCGCCATCATCAACCGCGCGGTGACCAAAGGTCTCGACCCCAAAGCAAAACTCGTCGACTCCGGTATCGAGTGGATCGGCAAGATTCCGGAATGGTGGGAGGTGAAGAAGTTGAAATATGTTGCTAAGGTTGAAGGAGGTTACGCCTTTAGCTCTGACTCATATGCAGATAATAGCTCATCAGGGGTATTGTTGATTCGCATTACTGAGGTGAAAGACCAAATTGCACAAGAGGGGCGAAGATATGTGCCGTCCGAAATGTGGGATATTCTCAAACCGTTTCGAGTGCAACAGGGGGACATCCTGGTTACTCTCACAGGGTACGTTGGAGAAACATCAGTGTTTCCGTTAAATGAGAAAGCACTTCTGAATCAACGTGCTGGAAAAATTCAACCATTCCAAGACATATATTCCAAGTTCTTGTATTACTGCACCAAACCAGCCGCTTTCAGAACATTTCTATCGTTGCATTCAAAAAGTTCCGCACAGGAAAACGTGAGCAATTCGGATGTCGGTGAGTTTGTGTTGCCGTTTCCATCAAGGCAAGACCAGCAAGCTATTGCTGAGTATTTAGACGGGCAGTGTGAGACGTACCGACAGGCACAGGATATGCTCGAAAAATCAATCACCCTATTACAAGAATTCAAATCCGCCCTCATCTCACATGTGGTGACGGGGAAGGTAAGGGTATGAACGACGAAACTGAACAAAGGAAAACACTCTATGTTTTCATCGACGAGTCAGGGAATTTTGACTTTAGTCCCAAGGGTTCCAAATATTTTATCCTAACCGGTTTTGTCACGTTTGATCCGGTGGTACGACGTGAACAGTTGATTAAACTTCGCTACTCTATATTGACTGACGGCTACAATCACGAATACTTTCATGCCACCGAGGACAAACAGTTTATACGGGATCAGGTGTTCGCACTTCTCGAGAATTTGGGCAGTACGTACGAAGTGCACACGGTTGTTGCGCAAAAGAATAAAACACACCCGTCTCTATACACAGAGACCTATATTAAGAAAGGGAAAACCATCACACTCAATACCGGCATGGGTCTGTATCAAACAGTGTGCGGGTGTTTGCTTCAATACATATTTCGAGGTAAGGGAGGAAGAGTCGATAACATTGTGGTGGTGCTGGGGTCGCTGTACCAAGGAGACAAGAAACACGCTATTTTGAAAACACTCAAACGGTATCCCAAACAGCATTTCACTGGTGTACCGTTTGAGATATATTCGCACCAGACATGCGTTGATCTTAATTGCCAACTCGCAGATTATTGCTGTTGGGCTATGTCAGCAAAATACGAGCGAGGAGAGGAACGACCGTACCAGGTTATTGAGCCGCAAATCGAAAGCGTCTTTGATATTTTTAGAAACGGGGGGACCACGCACTATGAGTACAGGTAGATACAAAAACGACCAACCCCCCTATCCCTTGCGGGAAGAGCCCGGGGGCTCTTGTTGGGGGGTTGGAACCTTTAAATAGAAGATAGCACAAAATAATGGTAAAATCAAGGTTATCCACAGAAAACAAAAGGCCCGGGAAAGCCCAGTCCTTATGCCGGCTCGCATCGCGAACCCCGGGGCTATTGCCCACATACGAATTATAATAAATCGCCATGACCAAAACAAACACCAAAGAAATAGGATTCGAGGAGTTCATCGAGCACGAGCTTGTAGAGCGGCATGGGTACCGTATACGCTCGCCGCGCGAGCACTATAACAAGCAGCATGCGATGGACACGGAGCTCACGCTTGAGTTTGTGCGTACTACCCAGCCGGATGAATGGCAGGCGCTTGAGGGGCAATATGGTGCCGATGTGGAAGAGCGATTTTTGGCGCGGGTGGATGAAGAGATCGCAAGTCAGGGACTATTGAAAGTGCTGCGCGAAGGAGTGAAAGATCGTGGGGTGACGGTCAAACTTATGTACGCCGAGCCGCAGACAGGTATGAACCCGGAGGCGCAAAAAGATTTTGATGCAAATATTTTGAGCGTAGCGCGCCAGCTCAAGTACAGCGAGCAGAACGAGAACTCGATCGACATGGTGCTGTTTTTGAACGGCTTACCACTTTTTACCGCTGAGCTCAAGAATCAGTTTACGGGACAGAACGTGTTGCACGCTGTGCGGCAGTACCAAACTGACCGCGATCCGAAGGAGAAATTGTTGTCGTTCAAGCGTTGCCTCACGCACTTTGCGGTTGATACTGAGCAGGTACTTATGGGCACGAAGCTCTCAGGACTCAAGACGTACTTCTTGCCATTTAACAAAGGGTACAAGGAAAGCGCAGGCAATCCTCCGGTTGATAAGAAATACAAGACGCACTACTTGTGGGAGGATGTGTGGAGTAAGTCGAGTGTGCTTGATCTTGTCTCGCGCTTTATACAGGACGTGTGGGAAGAACGGGAATTGCCAAGCGGCAAGAAAGTGAAAGAAAATAAACTCATTTTCCCGCGTTACCACCAGCTCGATACGGTGCGGCGTTTGATAGCGGACGCACGCACGCATGGCTCAGGCCGCAACTACCTCATCCAGCACAGTGCAGGATCGGGCAAGAGCAACACGATCGCCTGGGCAAGCGCATCGCCTGTCGGAGCTTTTTGATGACCAAGGGAATAGGATTTTTGACAACATTATTGTCATCACTGATCGTTTGGTGCTTGATCGAGCACTTTCCGACGTGGTCGAAAGCTTCGCGCAGGTGCGTGGTGTCGTAAAACATGTAGAAACTGGCGCGGAGTTAAAGGACGCACTTGGGGCGGGTGTACAAATTGTTACCAGCACACTCTGGAAGTTTCCGGTCATTGTAGAATCAATCGAGCAAACGCAAGGAAGGAAGTTTGCGGTGATCGTTGATGAGGCACACTCATCGCAATCGGGAGAGTCGGCTGCTGACCTGCGTGAAGTGCTGACACTTGAAGATGCTGAGCGCGAGCAGGAGAAACGAGAGAAGGCGTTCAAGACGGTCGAGGATCGTCTCGTGGAGCGCATGAAGGCTCGTAAGGTGAAGGCACCGAACGTGAGCTTCTTTGCATTTACCGCCACACCAAAGCAGAAAACACTAGAGCTTTTTGGTGTGCAGAGTCCGGTTGATGGTAAGTTCTATCCATTCTCGCTGTACTCGATGAAGCAAGCAATTGAGGAGCGGTTTATCCTTGACGTGCTTAAAAACTACACCACATACGAAACGTACTTCGGTCTTTTGAAAAAGATCGAGGATGATCCTGAGTTTGACAAGAAGAAGGCAGAGAGACTTTTGGTAGGCTACGTAGAGCGTCACGAGCACGCGATTGGCAAGAAAACCGAGATCATGGTGAGACACTTTGAGGAGAAGATCGCGAAGCAAGATGGTAGCAAAGCAAAAGCGATGGTCGTTACCAAGTCACGGCTTCATGCAGTGCGGTACAAGCTTGCGTTCGACAAGTATCTCAAGGAGCAGGGGTATGACCACAAAGCGATGGTGGCGTTCTCGGGCATAGTGAAAGACGAGGGACGTGAGTATACCGAAGCGCAGATGAACGGTGTGCCGGAAAAGCAGACGGCGGATGAGTTCGACAAGGATGAGTTCAAGTTCTTGATCGTGGCAGAGAAATTTCAGACCGGTTTTGACCAACCGCTTCTCATGGCGATGTATGTCGACAAGAAGCTTTCGGGTGTGAGTGCAGTGCAAACATTGTCGCGTTTGAATCGTATTCATCCGCCGCTTAAGGAAGAAGTGTTTGTACTTGATTTTGTGAACACGACTGACGACATAGAGAAAGCGTTTCAGCCATACTACACGACCACGGTGCTTTCGGAAGCGACCGATCCGAATATTTTGCACAACCTTGAGCGAGATGTGCTTGGGTACAAACTGTTTGAAACTCGTGAGGTGGGGGGATTTGTCGAGATGTACATGACAGGTGCTACACCTGACCAACTTAATGCTGCGATGGATGCGATAGTTGAGCGCGCGAAGGCGATGCTTCCCGAGGAGCGGATGGACTTCAAGTCAAAAGCAGCCGACTACAATCGCAAGTATGCGTTCATCTCGCAGATCGTGACATTCCAAGATCCGGCGCTGGAGACCCTGTATATCTTCCTCAAGTTTTTACTCAAGAAACTGCCAAAGGAAAAGGATGCACTACCTAAAGAGGTGCTCGAAGCGGTGGACATGGAGCTCTATCGTATTGAGGACAAAGGTACGCGACAGATCAAGCTTTCGCATGAAGTTGGTGAGATAGAACCGATGGGCGGTGGCGGTTCTAAATGGGAAGTGCACGAAGAAATAGATGCTCTTTCGAAGATTGTGAAGGAGATCAACGAGAGATACGGCACCAACTTCAATACTGACGACCGTGTGATTTTGAATGATCTGAGCGAACGGCTGGTTGGCAATGTTGACCTATCGGGCACTATTCGCGCCAACAGTAAAGACAATGCCAAGATCAAGTTCGACCAGCTCTTCAATGACGAGCTGGTGCGCATGCTCAACAGCCACTTTGAGCTCTACAAGAAGCTTGATGAGAATCCTGAGCTACGCAAGTTCGTGAATGATCGCATTTTTGAGCATGTAAGTAAGCGAGTTGAAATGACCGCACAATAGTCGTATGGGTAACTATAGATTTCACAGAGATTTAGGATCATTTTTGAACGGGCTATTCACGCTCATCATCGTCGTGATTCTTTTTCACTATGTTGGTGAGGGTATTATCAATAAGATCATCATTGCGTTTGTCGCGTATGCGGTTTCGTATCCGCTCGTGGGGCTTTTGTTGCGAAGTCTCGGAGTGTGGAAGCGTTGATGGTGTGCTCATGAGTTAACTCTAGAGTTAACTCATGAGCAAGTAACAAGATAAAAATATGGCACGAAGATCACTAGAAGAACGCAATATACGAAAGTTGAACCGCGTGGGACGTGGACGGACTATTTCCGTCACGCTTCCTATCGAGCTTATACGCGAGCTCGGGTGGCGCGAGAAGCAGAAGATTGTCGTAAAGAAGCGAGGACAAGGTTTGATAATTGAGGATTAGAAGGAAAAGTAATACAAACACTATGACAGGAATAATTTACATACTCACAAACGAAGCGATGCCCGGATACATTAAGATCGGTAAGACCTCTGATCTTGCTTCTCGGGTCAAAGATTTGTCACGCGCCACTGGTGTGCCGCTCCCGTTCGAAGTCTTTTATGCGGCGGAGGTAGATGATGTGGACTTTGTAGAAAAACAGATACATGAGGCATTTGGGCGGACTCGTGTAGCTCCTAATCGAGAGTTTTTCACTGAAACGCCCGAGCGAGTGGTTGCGGTGATAAAGCTGCGAGAATTGCGAGAAGTCACGCCACATGAGGACTATGTGGAGAGTGAAGACGACCGACGTGCCTTGGAGCGCGTGAAGCGGTATACCAAGCGTTTTGATTTTGAGCGGTATGGTATTCCTGTAGGTTCAGAACTTACGTTCACACGTGATCCGAACGTGAAATGTGTCCTTACGGACAATTCAAATGTGGTGTTTCAAGATGAGGTGATGAGTCTGTCGAAGGCGGCGCAGAAGGCACTGGGGGTGCCGTATGGTGTACAGGGTCCGGCGTATTGGGAGTATGACGAGCAGACGCTCGACGAGCGTCGCCGCGAGATGGAGACTGAGCCTGTTGAGTAGTACGGACGAGCAAAACGTCCCCGTCCTTCTCCACTACGACGTAAACGACGGCGACGGGTGGGGGCAGCAAAAAACGAGCGAAGGACGGGGATGTTTGTACATATCGGGATCGGTCACGAGTTGCTAAGTATTTTCATTCGCTTCGCTCTGAAAACACTAAGCACTCTCGACCCCGCCTCGCAGCCCCACTTTCCGCTTTGTCACAAGTGGGGACCCGCTGCCCCGGCTTTACCGCAATCTCCTACCAGAACACAACAAAACCGAAGCTGGTCGCTTCGGTTTTGGCGTCTGGTGTAGGGTATCGGTCACGAGTTGCTAAGTATTTTCATTCGCTTCGCTCTGAAAACACTAAGCACTCTCGACCCCAGATCATCTGTGCCTGTGGCACATGCTTCCGCTTTTCGATACCCGCACGCGAAGTGTGCAGACACTTCGCTCATCTCCACAGAACGCAACAACCGCCCTTGTGAGGCGGGTTGCGTTATCAGTGGAGATGGCGGGTATCGACGATACGTCACTAACC
>JAYRSE010000012.1:0-9576 GCA_041920275.1 Minisyncoccota bacterium
TTGCCACGGTATCTGACGGCGAGCTTCGTTCGATAGAGTCCTATCTGAACGACATTCCTCGTCAGTGTCTGAACTATTATCGGGCCAGTGAATTATTCGTTATCCACAGTGAGGTGTCCTAGTTGGGTGGTGCGGGGAGGTTTGCTCTTCTTCGGTAAGAAAAATTCCTATACCGTACTATCTCGCAACACGCCACGACCGGCATGGTCGGTGGTGGCGCGGGAGATTTCGGCACAAAGTACTCCTGTGACAGAAAGAAACACAAACAACAGATCGGAAGCATCGCTCACCTCCAAACAACGACTTGCTGTTCCACGTTTTTTAATCAAACAACATCTCCACGCTCTTGAAAAGCGTGGCTGCAAAATGATTGATCCTGTGCGCGATCCAAGACTCGAACTTGGGACCTCTCCATTATCAGTGGAGTGCTCTAACCACCTGAGCTAATCGCGCATCTGCCCGGAAAGCTTACCACAATGACTCTCGTATCGTACCAGAAAAAGAACAATCCCTCAACTCGCATCCGTGCATAGTTGAGGGACATCGACACTAATCGGACAGCACGACCAGTGTCACAAACAGCGCCCACATACCAAGGCCGGCGACCAGGTATCTTCGCTTCATTTTACGATCCTCTATACTCCGCCACATGGCGGCCCACCATTCATAGCACATAAACCGTTCAAACTCAAGTGCCATGTTCAAAAACACCAACTCCTTGCGAACTGAAAACCGTGCGGCACACCGCTCCGTGTACTCACACGAGGGCAAATGATCAGCACTCGCGTCATCCGAGACCGCGACACACTAAAACGCCCATACGGGCGCAGTATCAATTACGAAAACCCACTTGGAGAATCCTCTCTTTTGTTCCGTCCGACCGCTCGAGTTGAGCGGCCACTCATTCCTCCCCGGTCTTTCCCGGCGTCTAGCATAGATTTAAGGCTCACATGCACACCTATTCGTTCGCATCGCGCAATGCACGATGCGTATCGGGAAAACGTAGTGTACTGAGAATGTTGCGAACTACCGCTTCATCCCCACTTCGTACGAACCCGCATACTCGCATCACGGAACGCGCGATGCGAACGACCGACCTGTTCAGTGCAGACACTGTCGTGTTGCACGTTCCAGTTGGAATTAATCCACGAGCAGCTTCCGCTACCCGTGCCTTGTTACGACTTACACCCTGTTACTGAGCTTACCGTAGGCCCGGATAAACCGGGACGTCGGGTACTCCCAGCTCCCTTGTGTTGACGGGCGGTGAGTACAAGACTCGAGAACGTATTCACCGCAGTGTAGCTGACCTGCGATTACTAGCGATTCCGACTTCATGTGGGCGAGTTGCAGCCCACAATCCGAACTGAGGATGCTTTTATTAGGATTTGCTCAGAGTTGCCTCGTCGCATCCCGTTGTAGCACCCATTGTAGCGCGCGTGCCGCCCAAGGCATCAGAGGGAAATACGGACCTGGCGTCATCCCCACCTTCCTCCCAAAAAGGGCAGTCCTGCCTGGTACATGTAACAGACAGCAGGGGTTGCGTTCGTTGCCCGACTTAACGGTACAATTCAAACCACGAACTGACGACGGCCATGCATCACCTGCCTAGCAGTCCGAAGAGGGCTCACGTTTCTGCGAGCTTTCAGCTAGGTTTCAAGCCTTGGTGAGGTTCTTCGCTTAGCGACGAATTAAGCCGCACGCTCCACCGCTTGTGCGAGTCCCCGTCTATTCCTTTGAGTTTTAAGCTTGCGCTCGTACTACCCAGGCGCCTAACTTAACGCGTTGGCTTTGCCTCGGAGAGGGTCGATACTCCCCAAAGCTAGTTAGGATCGTTTAGGGCGTGGACTACTGGGGTCACATTTGTTGCTATGCAACAAATGAATGTAAAAATCAAAATGCAAAATGCAAAATGACGTCAACACCATTTGTGCACGGCACAGACATTTCTGCTGTGCTCTCTATGTCGCCATAGAGGTCGGACTATATCTTCACCCGACATTTCTTGTGAAAATGCCGGAGCTTGGCGTGTAGTCTCTGAGGGTTCTTGTAAACTTTGTTGGGGGGCCGAACAAAAAATGTTCAGCCGAATTTGGTGGGGTGGTTATCGAAACTGGTTTGCACGAAAAATACGCACCGTGCCACGACGTGGCTCTCAGCATCCGATGTCTACGAATGCGCTACAAACCGAATCGACAACTCGACCCCAACAAAGTTTACAAGTCTTCCCTGCTGATTGTCTGGTGCCCCACTTACGCAGAGCGCACGTTTCGGGTTACCCCTTACGTACACCAGAGTTTCCAGCATATAGCCAAGTTTACCGCGTATGAGTACTTGCTCATACCACGGTTTTCATTCGTACATTACTGCACGACGAGACACTGCCCGTACCACTCACCCCCAAGGGAGCGAGTACTTTTTCGCCACGAACATGTCCGAGAGGTAATGCGAATTTGAAGGAGCGGTGCAGAAAAATGGGAGTGTCTGAGCAAAAGTCAAAGCTTTTGCGAGTTGCCCATTTTTCGTCGCACTGCGACTATCAAATTCGATTACCGAAGGACGGTTCGTACGAAAAACGTACGAGCGTTTATCTAATCCCATTCGCTACCCACGCTTTCGTGTCTCAGTGTCAGAAGTATGCCAGTGTGCTGCCTTCGCATTTGGTGTTCCCCATGATATCAACGGATTTCACCCCTACACCATGAGTTCCGCACACCTCTCATACCCTCAAGTGGTACCGTTTCCTCCGCATTCCCGAGGTTGAGCCCCGGTCTTTAACAGAAGACTAATACCACCACCTACACACCCTTTACGCCCAGTGATTCCGGGTAACGCTCGAGGCTTCCGTATGACCGCTCCTGCTGGCACGGAATTAGGAGCCTCTTATTCATGAGGTAACGTCAAATTTCCTCCCTCATAAAAGAAGTTTACGATCCGAAGACCTTCATCCTTCACGCGGCGTCGCTCCGTCAGGCTTTCGCCCATTGCGGAATATTCTCGGCTGCTGCCTCCCGTAGGAGTATGGACCGTGTCGCAGTTCCATCGGTGGGGGTCAGGCTCTCACCTCCCCTATGCGTCGTAGCCTTGGTGAGCCATTACCTCACCAACAAGCTGATACAACGCGGGCCGCTCCCATAGCGATAAATCTTTACCCAAAGAATTGCTTCAGTGGGACCATCAGGAATTACCCAACCTTTCGGCTGGCTATGCCTGACTATGGGGTACGTACCCACGTGTTACTACCTCGTCTGCCGGTTGCCCTTGCGGGCCCCCTTGACTTGCATGCCTTATCCACGCCGCCAGCGTTCACCCTGAGCCAGGATCAAACTCTGACAATAGTTAGGAATTTCTTAAGCTAAGGATATCACCTCCTCACCGTTCGCCAAAAACGAACGTATGGAAGCGATACCCAAGGACGGAACAAAAGAGAAAGCTCTCTTGTTCTTTATGTTTAGGTTCTCGTCTGTGGGACGCCGGCCTGCATTCGAAAAGGTTGCCGGTCCCACGTATTCGGTTGTCAAAAAACGCCACGCTTCCTTGCTTCCGAGACATTACCGAAGCGCGCACCACCATACTGCGGCAGTGGTGAACAGTATACCTATCCACAGGCGTAAGTCAAGCGAACCCGCCTAATCCAAAGAATGACGCTGCTGCTGATCAAGGGTGCCGTTGCCATACAGACGCGACACGGTCTCGCACAGCACGGTCGTCGCGCGCTCGACCTCCTCCCGAGTCGTATTACGTGAAAGTGTGAGGCGCAACGTCCCTTGCGCAAGCTCGCTCCCAACACCGAGTGCCCGCATGACCGGACTCTCCTCCCCCTCCCGTACACATGCGCTGCGCGACGATGCGGCAACACCCGCCGCATCGAGCGCAAGCACAAGCTGTTCACCGGAAAGGCCCGGAAAAGAGAAATGCACGTTGTTCGCAAGTCGCTTGGTACCTGAGGGACCATTCAGTACCGCCTGCGGTATATTGGTCCGCACCGTTTGGATACACAGATCACGCAGAGTGGCGACCTGATGCATGTCATCTTTGCGTCTGCGGGCCGCACACGTGGCGGCACGAGCGCATCCTGCGATGAGCACCACCGGTGGTGTACCAGGTCGAACATGCTCGCCGTACGGTGTGCGCAATACGATACCGTTTGCACGGTACAAACATCCGACACCCTTGGGACCATACATCTTGTGGCTATCGATGGTCATGAGATCGACACCCAGCGCGTGCGGCTGGCACGGCAGCCACGCAAAGGCCTGACTTGCATCGGTATGCACCGCAGGTGAAGCACCACACGCCGCAGCCGCTTGTCGCACGGCTTGCGCAATGGCCCGTATCGGCTGCACCGCTCCGATCTCGTTGTGTGCGTAGTGCACGGTCACAAGGGCGGTCGAAGAGCGGACCACCTCCGCCACGCGCTCGGGACGCAGCAAGCCGTTTGGCTCGAGCGGCACCAAGGTCACCTCCACACCGGAGCGCTCCAGCGCCTTAAGTACGTCCAGCACCGAACGGTGCTCTATGGCGGTCGTAACGACATGTGGTCGCACTTCGGTGTGTTCAGAACGCCAAGCTTCGAGAACGCCCGTAAGTGCGAGCATGTTCGACTCGGTCCCCCCGGAGGTCCAAAGCACCTCATGCGGTCGCACGTTGAGCGCAGTGGCCATTTCTGCGGTCGCACCGTCCAGCACCGCACGCGCCGCACACCCTTCACGATGCAACGAAAACGGGTGCGCATATGAACCGGCATCGCACTCACGCATACACGCGGAAACCTCCGGGTCGAGCGGGGTCGCGGCTGCATGATCCAAATACACGCGTGGTGACATATTTCGGTACCGGCTGTGATCGATCGGTTCGACAGGCGCACGATCGGAGTGACCATGCTCTCGCACCATCAAAGCGGTATTGCATAGTATACTTACTTGTGGTCTTATTGCAAAAAGGTGCTCCCTGCGGTATACTGATAATACATGCACCCTTTGCACGCGCTCGGCAAAACGATCATGCAGGAACGATATGACCGCCAACTCAGCACAACGGATCCCGCGTCCGCCCATAGTCACAGTGATGGGACACATCGACCACGGCAAGTCGACCCTGCTTGACCACATCCGAAGCACGCGAGTGACCGACACCGAAGCGGGCGGCATCACCCAGCACATCTCCGCCTATGAGGCGGAACACACGACAGCGGCCGGTGAGGTGCGGACGATTACCTTCCTCGATACGCCCGGCCATGAGGCCTTTCAGCACCTGCGAAGCCGCGGCTCTCATGCGGCGGATCTTGCCATTCTCGTGGTCGCGGCGGATGACGGGGTCAAGCCGCAAACGCTCGAGGCCCTGAAAGCGATACAAGAAGCGGATATTCCCTTCTTGGTCGCCATCTCAAAGATCGACAAGCCGAATGCGGACGTGGAGCGGGCCAAACATTCGTTGCTCGAGCACGGCATTTACCTTGAAGGCCTTGGAGGTGACATCCCTTATGTGCCGATTTCTTCCAAAACAGGTGAAGGAGTCTCCACCTTGCTTGACCTCCTGTTGCTTGCGGCGGACCTTGAAGAACTTTCCGGCGACCCCGAAGCACCGGCTGAGGGGCTGGTGATCGAGTCGCATTGCGACCCGCGCAGGGGCATCTCAGCGGTTGTCGTGATCCGCGACGGCTCACTCCGTGCGGGCGGATACTTGGTTGCCGGAAACGCGTATGCTCCGTTGCGTATCATGGAAAACTTCCTTGGCCAACGGATCGACCACGCCTCATTCTCTTCCCCGCTCGTAGTCACCGGATTCTCTTCCATACCGCCCGTTGGCGCACCCTTCACCACAGCGCCGGACAAAAAGACCGCCGTACTGCGTGCCACAAGCCACGAGCACACTTCCACACACATCTGTGACACCACGGACACCGAGGGTCTTTTCCACATGCCCATCGTAATAAAAGCGGATGTGGTTGGCTCGATCGAAGCGATCAAGCACGAACTCCGCAAAAAAGAAGACGACCGCACCGTGATCCGCTTCGTACACGACGGCGTGGGAGCGATCGCGGAAAATGACGTGAAGGTCGCCATGGGGAGCAAGCAGACCATAGTCATCGGATTCAACGTGGGTGTCGATGCGGCCGCTAAGGAATTGGCGGAACGACATGGGATAGAGATAGCACTCTTTACGATCATCTACGATCTCGCGGATTGGTTGCCTGGGGCAATCGATGCACGGCGTCCCAAGGTGTCGGGCGAAAAGGAACTCGCGACCGCAAAGATCCTGAAATCTTTTAGTGCGACCCATAAACAGCAAACCGTGGGTTGCCGCGTCGAGACCGGCATCCTTTCCGCAGGCGACCGTATTCGTGTCATACGGCATGGTGCGGAACTGGGACGCGGTCATGTCGAAAGTATGAAGAGTGGCAAAACCGACGTCGGACATATCACCGCCGGAAACGACTGCGGTGCACAGCTGCACATCGAGCTCCCCGAACCGCTCGCATACAACGACCTGATCCAGGCATTCACGATCGTCGAATCATAAAATACACCATGTCGAATCACCACATACAACTTGAACAGCAGCTCGGCGAGGTGGCAGCCACGTTCGTGAACACCTGGTCGAACAGACGTTCGCTCATCACCATCACTCGCACGGAACTTTCCCCTACACTCGATCGTGTAACCTTTTACGTGAGCGTGTTCCCCGAAGACGCCGAGGGTCCGGCCATCGGCTTTCTCATGCGCAAGCGTTCGGAGTGTCGAGAGTACCTGAAAGGTCATGTACAGCTCGGCAAGGTGCCCCATGTCGAATTTCTCATAGATGAAGGTGAAAAGAAGCGCAGACAGGTGGATGCGTTACTCGAATCATGATACGCTACTAGAGGTGGCGGCCTGGTGGCGAAGTGGTAACGCTTCGGTCTGCAAAACCGACATGCGCGGGTGAGGAAGTGCCTAAGCACTTCCGCAAGACTCATTGAGATATTTTGAGGTACCGAAATAAAATATCCAATGAGTGGACAGTTCCTGTAAGGAAAGATTCCCAAGATAAGCACCCGCGCATTTGAGAAGTACATGATACAATAAGAAGATATACGGCCTGGTGGCGAAGTGGTAACGCTTCGGTCTGCAAAACCGACATGCGCGGGTTCGATTCCCGCCCAGGCCTCAACGTTCGTATGAGGGGTACGTATGCGTATGCGAAGCGTCCACTTACGCATACGTTGCACCCATACGGGCTACAATGCCCGGGTGGCGGAATTGGTATACGCGCTCGACTTAAAATCGAGTCCCGCAAGGGTTATGGGTTCGATTCCCATCCCGGGCACCGGAGTTGAAATTAAAAAAAACACCCCCTTGTGGGGGTGTTTTTTAATTGTCCGCCCACTAGGGCTCGAACCTAGGACCGTTCGCTTAAGAGGCGACTGCTCTACCAGCTGAGCTATGGGCGGTACGGCACCAGTGTAAAACATATCGCACAAAAAGTAAATGCACGCGACGCGGTGATAGTGTACAATACGTGCGACGCCGAGGTGGTGAAATTGGTAGACACGCCTGCCTTAGGAGCAGGTACCGCAAGGTATGGAGGTTCAAGTCCTCTCCTCGGCACAACGACCGCGCAGCCTCGGTGGTGGCTGAAAAAATTTCTGGGGTAGACACGCCTGCCTGATTGAGCAGACGCAAGGTATGGAGGTTCAAGTCCTCTCCTCGGCACAATGTAAAGAAGTGGAGGATGTGCCGAGAGCGAGCACACTGCTGTGCTCGCGCGAGAGAAATTGCACCACAGGGGCATTCCCATCCTTACTCCCCATGGTCGTAGGAACATTGGTCAAACGGTTGGGCATGTCGCAACAAGCCCAACCATCGGGAGGAAATGAGGCGCTAGAGCCACCCAACGTCGATTCCGAAGGTGGCAAGTGCCATGTTGATGATCGCATAGACCGACACCATGACGGTAAGGCCGATGATGCCCCAGAGCATGTGTGATTTTCCTTCAGTGGACTTGGTCTCGTCACCGGTACTGAGCGCAACAACGAACGAGGCGAGTCCCCACATAAAGTACCCGAATGCAAGCACGAAAATAAGACCGATCAACGGCTCGATAATGGCCTCGACCACCTTACCGACGAACTCTACAACCGCTCCGGGCACTTCATCACTCTCCATTCCATACAGTATAGCACATCAGTGTACTTACTTTTCGATACTTATCAACAAAGAACGCGCAGTGCATGCGCGTTCTTTGGTTCAACTTAAAAAGTCCACTTATTAGATACCGGTTTGTATCGGAGTATACCCACCACCCTGGTCGACACCCACAAGCTCTCCAAGCAACGCCACAAGACCCCATACCGAGACGATCACGAAGAGAGCGATCACGCCCCACACCATGAGCTTTTTCCCACGCTTTTGCGCGTCGTCGTCGCCTTGAGAAAAAATGAAGACCACGAGACCCCAGATGAAAAGAAGGAGGCCGAGCGCAATAAGGATCGGGATTGCGGTGTTAATCAAATTTCCGATAGCTGTAAGAGCGGCATCGAACCACCCAAGATTTGGTTCGGTACCTGAACTTTGCGCAAATGCAACGATCGGGAGCGCAAGAAAGGAGATTGTGCTATAGAGTATTGACGTTTTCATAAAATATTTGGACCAGATTTTGTTAATTTACTAATAAGACCATGTTGAGAGTGTATCGCTTTTTATAGAAAAAACAATCCCTCTCCAAGTACTCGTTGTGGAAAAACTCAAAAACAACTTTCGGTTTCCACTGAACCACCAATGGTCATACTTGGACTGGTGCACTTCTCGACTCCACCCGCGTCCGTCATCGTTTGCAAGATCTTCACGAAACCCCACACACTCACGAGAATGGTGAGTCCCACCAAACCCCACACCATCTGCCCACGAGCGGAAGCAAGTTCCGCACTTCCCTTCGTGGCGTACATGGAACGCACTACACCCCACACGAACAGGAGGAGTGCGAGCGCCACTCCCACGCCCACGAAAGCACCGATCGAGGCGGCGAACGCGTTGAGAATGCTCGTAAGGGTCACTCCCTCGGCACGGACGAGTGTCGGTACCGTGAGTACGGCTCCCGCACCAAAAAGAAAAGCTGTGCGTGTATGGCTCATGATCCGAAAAGTGTGGTGTAAACGATCTTCACGAGACCCCAGACCGACACCATGACGAAAAGCGCAACGAGTCCCCAGGTCATGATCGCTCTTCCCGACGCCTTGCTTTTCTCGTCACCTGCGGTCGCGATAAAGCGCACCATGCCGAAGACGAACGCCACGACGGCGATCGTTGCGAACAGTGCGACCGCGCTGTCGATGATCGGTATGACCTTTCCTGTCACAATATCTTTAAATGTCTCCGCATACAAGATTGCGGGTGTGAGAAATATCGTGCTCGAAAGTATACGTGTTGGATATGACATACTCATGCAACTGTGCGTTTATTTACCCCTTCAACCCCTCCACCGTCGCCTCGATCGCAAGGGCGATCGCTTTGGCACCGAGGACGACCACCGCACCCACGACGGTCCACACCAGCGCTTCGCGGGCTTGGGTGATCTTGGTGGTGTTTCCCTGCGCCGTCACAA
>JAYRSE010000013.1:0-34632 GCA_041920275.1 Minisyncoccota bacterium
GTAAATAAATAACGCGTTGTCCCCACTCCGTAACGGCGAATTGCGTTGGTACAATCGGTGTATGCATTACCAACCAATTAACCAACGCAATTCATGCATAAGAATACCAAACTCCCGCCCGTCATGCGACGGGAGGTGTATCGCGAGTGGCTCGGTGGTCGCACACAACGTTCACTCGCCGACGAGTACCATGTCGACAAGAAGGTTATCGGTCGCATTGTCGTCCGTGGCAGACAGGGTGACTTCTCGGTCCACGACAGCACGAACGAACGATACCGTACGATCGAGTACGGACTCAAACGATTTATGAAAACAGAGGAAAAGCTACAGAAACGTGCAGATCGATTGGCAATCAAACGGTATGAGAAATCGTATCCGGGTGAAATGGTGCACGCGGATACCAAGATGCTCCCGCGACTCACGGGTGAAACGAAAGACATGAGACGAGAACGGCTCTATATAGCAATCGACGACTTCTCACGTACCTTGGTCGCTGACATACTGCCCGACAAGTCACAAGAGTCCTCCGTGGTGTTTGGTGAGATCGTACACGATCGTCTCCCGTTTGACATCAAGGACTGGTATACTGATCGTGGTACCGAGTGGAAGGGGACGAGTAATCATGACTTTGTTGTATGGTGTCGTGAACACAACATCACGCAACACTTCACGAAACCTCGTACCCCGCAGACCAACGGCAAGGCGGAACGTGTCATACGCACACTCATGGAAGAATGGCATCGAAAGAACCGTTTTGCCGACCGTGTCGACAGACGCCGTTCACTGTACCGTTTCGTGGATCACTTCAACCACGAACGGAAGCATGGCGGACTCGGGAATCAAACACCGATCGAGAGACTGACGAAGTTTGCGAACGGAGAGACCGAGGAGAGGTCGATGTCCTCGCTAGGCGGGGACAACGCGTAGATAATTTACAATTTATTCGATCCAATATATGTCAGAAAAAATGCCGCCTGACGAGTCTTCCGAACGATTTGATGCAACCCAGGAGACTGATGGGAAATTGGAACGGGCCGCAACGATCTTTTTCAATTATTTAAAAATTGAGGATCAACCGCAGGTGTCGGATTCTATTTTCATTCTTGGCGGATCCAGTTTAGCACCTGTAACAAAGGCATCCGAGTTATATCGCGCCGGTTATTCCTCGCATATAGCCTTTATTTCAACCGGGGGAAGATTTGGAGGTGATACCGTGTGGGGTAAACCGGGGAATGAAATGTATCGAGAAACACTACAAGCTTCAGGTATTCCCCAGGAAGCGATAGTCTCTGATGGAATTACGACTAATACACTTGAGGAGGCGAGGGCGGCTATTCCGTTTTTAGAACAGCGCGGCATGGATCCAAAAAAAATTATCCTTGTTGCAAGACCGATTCATCAGCGTCGTGCATTTGCCACCTTCCGACAACAACATCCGGAAGTTCAATATCTAAATTGCCCCGCCGATGAGCCGCTCGATTTGAACGATTTGGACACGCGAAAAAGATTGGTCGCGGAAGCCGAAAGATTGCTCGACTACGCCCGGAAAGGAGATATTGAAAAGCAGGAAATTCCACAAGAAATCTTACGAGCAGCTGCAACAATCAGGATGGATCTAAAGAAGCTCGGCGAATATGCGTTCCGAACGAAGCCGCCGAAGAAACCTCACCATTGTTAATGTCCGCAACTTCGCCACAATTTCCGCCACCGTTCCGTGTCACACGCAGCACGGCAAGGAAACTCCATTCGAGCAAATCTGAAGTTGCTCGCAGCGAGTTCAATGCATTGACGATTCATTGATCTATCCATTGTGCCCGTGCGCACCGCCGGTACGAGGAAGCGAGCTTGCATCACCATACCACTTCATCAAGATGCATGCGTGACACGCGGATGTACCCTGCCGTATACTTTGGTCATGCTTTCCGAACAAGACATGGCTGCGGTGCGCGGTTACATCACCAACGGTCTCGCTCATGGGCAATCCACAGAGGCGCTCAAAGAAGCACTTGTCACGGAAGGCGGGTGGTCTGCGATTGACGTCGATATCGCGTTTGCACACCTTTCCCTACCCAACGCTCCCTACGGCTTCAATGCAAACTCGAATTCGAACATCCCGTCCGGATATCACGCGAACACCGGTGCCCCCGAACCGGCACACCACGGTGTCGACACCGCATGGAACATCGTACACCCGAAACCTTTGGATCCAGGACCAATAATTTCGGGGCACGGATCGTCGAACACGCACAATGCCGAGCCACTTCCCTCATTCACACAGCAATTGCAGACATTCGACAATACGGTTTCGAACGGCGACCCGGGTCGCTCAAAATTTGGGATACTTCGTCTCACATTCGCACTGCTCGGCACCTGTGTCGCACTCATATTTGGCGGATACCTTATCTACCATCACCTTTCGACCACTCAAAGCGACCTACCGCGCGAGGTCGAACTTGCGGAACCGACTTCGTACACACTTGAGGAGCAACACGCTCTTGTCATGCCCGCGGTCGTGCGAGTGTTCAAACACATCAAGGGATCGATCGAGGTTTCACCGTTCTCCATCAACGTGGAGAAACTCGAAGTGGTACCCATCAAGTCTTTACAATCGATCTCGGAAAACATTGACCAAAGAATTTCCGGCACCGCCTTCTCGATCAGCGAGGACGGTCTCTTTGCCACGAACGCACACGTCGCTGCCGCGGAAGATGTCCTGCGTCTGGGAATGACCGCAATACTCATTGAAAAATTGCTCGTTGCGCAATACGTCGAAACTGTTTTAAGGTATGGAGAAAAATCTCGGGAAGCGGTTCGTTATTTGGAACGCATGAAAGAGATCTCGGAAATGGATGAAGATGATCCTCAGCTCAAAAAGCTCGCGCTTGCGGTGCTTGAGAAGATCACGTACCGCGATAGTGACAGCGAGGTGCGCCTGGTCCCACAGGGGACCAAGGTGAGATCTTCCAAAGACATCGAGGGCGCAGGTTTCAAAGTGAAAGAGGTTCTTGTGCATGACGACTGGCTCGATACCGGAAAGGATGTCGCACTGCTTGCCGTTCAAGGCGGCACGAGTGTCCTTCCCGCTCTCGCGCTCAACACCACATCCAACAGCATCATTAACCAGCATGTTGCGGCCTATGGATTCCCGGGTGCGACCGACACGAGTATCAACTCGTTTGCGAACATTACCGTAACCCAAGGCACCGTGACCGGATTAAAAACGATCAATGATTCGCTCGAGGTACTGCAATCGGATGCGAAGGTGAGCAAGGGTTCAAGCGGGGGGCCGTTGGTCGACGGAGAGGGGCGTGTGGTTGGCATCATCACGCTCGAGAGCGGCTCGGAAAAAGGTGATAATTTCGCCTTCGCACTACCCGGTATACTCATCGAAGAACTCGCATCTCTTAATGACCGCTCCGCGTTCACCACCGAGTACCAAACGCACATCCGATCCGGTCTTGCGCTCAAAGAACATCGGCGGTGTGCACGTGCGGTGGACTCCTTCGATCAGGCGCGCAATATCCTCGGTGGCTCTCTCGTTACTCACGACGAACTCGACACCATGGTTGCCGCATGCGAAGAAATGGTACGCACCGGCACGTCGCTCGACACCAAGTGGGACATGTTGAAAGATCAAATGCGCTCCGTTTCCCCGGTCGCCTGGTTCCTCATTGTAAGTGGCGCCGTTTTGGGCCTTGTTGTGCTTATCGCCTTCTTTGTACTACTTCGAAAATTACGCCAAGATCGTATGCGTATCCAGACACTCGAGCACGAAGTTGAGCAAGTGTAGGTTCAAGCGATATATCTCTATAAAACCGTATTTTCAATCTGCAATGAAAAGCCCCGCGGATGCGGGGCTTAGGATTTAAGGGGTATAGGCGGGAGGAGTCATACCAAGTGTTGGTATGTCCTCGAGGCCTTGCCCTGCTGCGCCGAGTGCGACCTGGGTGACGTCGAGCGTACGAATGATCGTCGCTTCAAGACTTGTCCAGATGCCGCCGGCGAGGAATTGAAGGATTAGGAGCAGAAGTCCCAACCCAAGTGCTCGATTGATTTTCATAAAGTATGAAAATTACGAGTGGGTTGGTCTCTCGCTCGGTAAAGAGCAAAAGGACTCTAATTCCCACCCTACCGGCCGGACACATGCTGTGATGTGTCGGGGCGATAAAGTGCGAAGTGCTGAAGCTGTTTGTAGTATACACACATTTACTAATTTGTCAAGCACGTCGCCGTCGAGTCTCGACGTCGTGATCGACGGCTCTCGTGCGGACAGGTTTTCAGTCTCTCACACTTCTTTCATTTTTGTTCTCTTCCACCGCTATCAATCTTACTTCCGGCAGGGGGGCACCCAAGACTGCGACGGCGGCCGGATCGACTTACCGAGCGGTGCACTTGAAAGCCACCCGCTTGCGGAACGGGTGGCACACCATCGGACAACATTGTTACGACATCCATGTCGCTTTTCTCGCCCCATGCGCGAGCATCCATGCGGAGGTGGTGAAGTATCCGATCCATCCGGAATACAGCACCAACATAACCACGACCTGGGTATCCCCTAAGAGGTCGTCGGCGCGATTGAAGAGTGACATGACATCCTCCACTGACATTGTTGCGAACAGGAACAATCATTTAAATTGTACTACCATTTTACAAGGGTGTCAATCAGTATACCCTCGAAAACTTGACGAACTGAATGAATTAGCTATAATTCTCATGTGCAGTGTTACCATTTTTGGGAGGACCCATATGCACGATCAAGAACGTTCCGGAACCCAAGACTGGTTCCACATCACCCGTCGGGAACCCATAATGAGCCCCACCGATTTTGCGCAGTGTCTTGTTGCCGCACAACTCGATCGATGGTTCGATGACGGAGTGAAATCCGAAGAAGCCCCCCTTTCTGCGTAGCGCCTCGCCACGCAAAAAAGAGGGCTCCCTCGCCGCCACTTCGTGTGGCGGCTTATCATATCGGCGTAAACCGTATCGACCACCGGGACCATTGCGCCCGATGCATACTTGGTTTACTCTGCATCGTAGACAAAGTGAGACGAGATCAAAGGAGACCAGATCGTGATACGACACATCTTCTTGGACTGGAACGGAACGCATATCGACGACATGTGCGCAGCATACGAGGCGGCGTGCCACGTCTTGCAACACTGCCGACTGTCAGCGGTCGAACGTGACGCCTTCATACAGCACCTCATCGAGCACGGTGGCAACTGGATGGCGTGCTTTGAACGCCTCGGTGTCACACTTGGTGCGCAGGAGATACGCAAGCTCTACATCCCAGCATACCTGAAACAAGTAGAGACGATCGGGCCGGTGAAGGGCGTTCGTGAGACGCTTCAGACCATGCGCGGCAATAATGTTCACTTGCATCTACTCACTGCCGCGCACGCAAAACTGGTCGAACCGATGTTACGGAGGATAGACACACACCACCACGAACGGCACTTCGAAGTGCGTGACAAGGCGGCTCACATGCACCGGATCATGAGCGCTCGGGGTATTCACCCCAACGAAGCCGCACATGTTGGTGACCTGCCTTCCGACGTGATGGCGGGTATATGCGCAGGAGTGCATTCGATCGGCCTACGCACCGGCCATGTGCCGGAGAAGGCCTTCGTACGGGTGCGCGGCCCTTGGTACCTTGCCCACAGCTGGCGCGATGTGGGCAGGTACATCGCCATCCTGAACGGCACCACATGTCGCTAGCACTTCCTCTTCGCACTTTCACACACAAAAGCCCGCACTATGCGGGCTTTGTCTTTCAACATGACACAGGAACAGGGTCGCATCGGCACTCCCTTTTGGGTGATGTGACTTCCCTGTGGGAGCACCTGAAGGTGGTGTATTGCTATGCCTCCATATCTCTTCGTTGCTCATCCTCAGCTTTGACGAGCTTGTCGAGGGCTTTTTCCGCCTCCTCAACCGTGATTGCTTCAGGTGCGCACAGTTCGGGCACAACCACCAGAAGACCATGGGCTCCCACGACGATCCACGCCATGATGAAAGGAACTATGGACATCGCGCGCTCGGGCGCAAAAGCGAAAAGAGCGATCTCGATTCCCGTCGAGATTCCCACGATCGTGAGAAGTACGACGAAAATAAGAAACGTCTTCATTCGACTGTTCACGGTAATCCTCCATAGTGTACTTGGTACACAAGCTATTGTGAAAAGAACCCGTACACGTGCGGCACTGTGAATGCACGAGGTGTTCGACACTTGAAACCGCCACGATTCGCACCAGGGTACACGAACATATCAACCTTGTCCAACATCACGACATGATTTCGCTTTGAAGATCAACCACTCACACAAACACCAACTTGAGAGTGGTGCATGCATTGCGATGCGCGTATAGTACACCCATGCCCCTCGCACACACCATCCGTCCGGAAACGCTTGAAACGTACGTCGGCCAAGCACACTTGGTTGGACGGGGCGCTCCGTTGCGCGAGGCGATCGAGCGGAAACACCGTTTCTCATTTGTGCTCTGGGGACCACCCGGTGTGGGTAAGACCACACTTGCGCGCATCTACGCCCGAGCACTCGATGCGGCACTTTTCGAACTTTCTGCGGTCTCTGCGGGAAAAGCGGATATCAAGAAGATCGTGGAGGAGGATGTGGGCGACCATCCCAAAGTCCTTTTTCTCGATGAGATCCATCGTTTCAACAAGGCGCAGCAGGACTTCCTGCTTCCGTACGTGGAATCCGGCGCACTCACCCTCATTGGCGCCACGACCGAGAATCCCTCCTTTGAGGTCATTCCCGCTTTACTTTCGCGGTGTCGCGTCTTTACACTCAAGGAGCTCTCGGAAGACGATCTCACACACATTCTTTCTCACGCCGACCTCGCCCTTTCGGATGAAACGTGCGCATGGGTCGCCGAGCGAGCGAACGGGGACGCCCGCCAGGCACTCACTTTCGTCGAAAACGCTCACTCGCTCTACGGCGAAGTGACTGTGAAAACGCTCGAGGACTCGCTTCAGGACAAACGCCTGCGCTACGACAAGCACAGCGAGGAGCATCATAATACGATAAGCGCATTCATAAAAAGCATGCGGGCGAGCCAGCCCGATGCCGCACTCTACTACCTTGCGCGCATGCTCGCATCCGGAGAAGACCCGCTCTTTATTGCACGGAGAATGGTGGTCTTTGCAAGCGAAGATGTCGGGCTTGCTCAGCCGACCGCGCTTGTGGTCGCAAACGCCGTCTTCCGCGCGTGTGAGACGATAGGATTGCCCGAGTGCCGTATCAACCTCGCGCACGGGGCGGTGTACTTGGCACAGTGCAAGAAAGACCGCCGCGCGTACGACGCGCTCAGCGCAGCGACTGCTGATGTCGAGCATTACGGCAACCTCCCCATTCCGCTCAAGATCCGCAACGCCCCCACCAAGCTCATGAAAGACGCAGGGTATGGGAAAGGGTACGAGATGTACGATGCGGAAAGCTATCTACCGGAAAAGGTGAGCAAGCGGAAATATTACGCAGAATAGTATGCATGGTGTCCAACGACTTACCCATGTGCCATGTAGTTGTGGGTGAGGAGGTGAGAGCTTGGTACGATACGCCACCCTCACTCTGTGTGCTCTTGGTCAGAAGTATTTTCGATGTTCCCACTGCCGCACCCTGGTGATTACCGCATCACCCTCCACATTTTCCAATAGCGCCTTACAGGGAACATTGTCGGAGCGGCTGGCTGGTGGGAGAATCTCTGAAAAAATCATTCCTCCCCCTTCCCCACACTGAACCAATCCACCGTGCGCGTGAGGAACATCACGCTCGCAAGAAGTGCGAAGACGAGGAGTGAGCCAAAGAGGAGCGCGTAGTCCTCGAGTTGGAGTACGAAGTACAGGTACCCGTAGAGGACAAGTAGTGTCAACCCAACAACGAGCGCGCGCGACCGTTGTCGGAGCACGCTCGCGCTATAGCTCGTGATGAGGAACACAGTCATGCCGGTCGCGAGAAGGTACGCGCGAAGGAAGCCGACTTGCTCAGCAAGAGAAAGCAGGAGCAGATAAAAGAGTGCGAGTGCGGCCCCGATGAGCAGGTACTGAATGGGATGCACCCGTGTCTTCTCTAGCACATCAAAAAGGAAGAGGGTGGTGAATAAAACCACGATGAACAACACCGAGTACTTGATACTGCGGTACAGCTGCGTATACAAATCGACACCTTCATGAAATTGAATGCCGAACGCTGAATCAATGAGCGACGCCGCCGACACCGCATCCGTACCCTCCCACGCCTGCGGGTAATTGCGTCCGAACGAGGACACGCGCCACGTTGCCGAAAAACCGTCACCGGATACCGTGCGCTCCGACGGAAGGAACGCACCTGTGAAAGTCGGCGTCTGCCACGTCGAAGATGCACGAACCTCGGTCTCCTTTCCTGCCGGCACAAACATCGCTTCTCCGGTACCCTTGATCGCAAGATCGAACGCGAACGTGTGATCTTGTACTTGAGCATTGAACGGAACGAGAGCATGTATCCCCGCACCATCGAAAAGTCGCGCAGTCGGGCCGGGTTCAAACGGAACGATCGCACCATTCCAGGTGAGCGAAACCTGTGACTCGATACTCCGTGCGTCGCTAAGCGCAAGCACCATGGTCGGTGCCGCGCCAGGTGGCAAGATCCCGACGTCCTCGGTGGCGAAGATACCGCGCACCGTCAGTCGTTCGGTATACACCACCGTGCGGTATATCCCCCTGCTCCGCACTTCGGGCACCAACGTACTATCGATGGTAAGCGAACGTGGTAGAATGTATCGCTCAATCGGAATAGCCGAACCTTTCGAGGGAGGAAGTGTGACAACCAACATCGGGCCCACCACGATCTGTGGCGCACCCCACGTCGCACTCACTCCCTCCTGCGCGTCACGGTACGAAGACTCCCGTTCCGAGACGAGTCCATACACGAGTATGCTCGCGACAAAACAAATCCCGGCGATAAACGCGATCGCCACAAGTCTCGCCATGATGCCGAAGTGTCGCATACGTAAGCCATCATGCGCCCGTACCCAACATTGTCAAGCGGAGCAACGCGTCCACCAAAACACTATGGGTGTCGCCGCGATCGAAATGAACCGAGTCACACATGTCGAGATCATATCGATCGAACACAACTTCAAATAACAACACGACATTGCACCCACATGGCACAAGTGCATGCGACCTTGGCTCTGTTCACATCGTTTTGTGCACCACTTCGTTCGTTTAATGATTCGCGGCCATATGTGTGGCGACTGGATTTTTACTCGGGTATGCGGTACCCTATGCGCACGCCTCCATAGTTTAATGGATAGAACATGGGCTTCCGGAGCCTAAAATGTGGGTTCGATTCCTACTGGAGGCACACTAGACAAAGCCGGAGACTCGACTGGAGCAAAATTAACTGTGATTCAAAACGGTCAGGTCAACTGAACAGCAAGTGGCATCCTTGACGTACCTGCCATGTCTGCTATGGTGCGAGTACCGAGGCGGCTCGGGGTTCCATCCACATCACAACCACTACGGAGTGTTACATGAACGAGAAAGAAGATCTGCGCAACTCCATCACCACACTCATGATGGAGGAGTATCTGCGCACTACGCTCGATGCTACGCCGGAGCGCTTTAAAACCTACTCGTACATCCTTTCAAGGAGAATGCATGTTCCTCAGGATGAGGTGCTCTCCTTCCTCCGTGAGACGGCACACCGCATCATCGACGAAGTGTTCGACGAGCTGAAACCGAACCTTGGAGAAAAATAGACATACTTGCACACGCGTACCCGACCGGGGTGCGCGTTTCAATTCTACAGAAACCAAAAACCAAGTCCGCACCCACCGGGAAGTCGAACATGCTCACCACGCGGAAGCAGTGAGCATGAAACTGATCCGACGAAGCTCGAACCGCAGTCCGTTGCGTTTCATGCGACCTGAAGGCGCCGCTTCAGAAAACAAGAGCACACCCCATGGCCGTGAAATGGATCCACCGATACACGGTCAGTCACGCAAGATCGTTCGATGTAACAAAAGCTTCACGACTTCAGAAACGACAAGGTACAGAAGGGCGAGGCCGATAATGAGCGCCATGTGCGGAAGGGTCGGTGTCGTGAACTCGAAGAACGCGACCGCAGCGGGCACGAAGGGGAGTGTGACCGTCACAACAAACGCCATCACCGAAAGCCATATGATGCACGGTGCGGGCATTCCGGCACGATGCATGGGCAAGTACGAGCGTATGGAAAAAAGAAGGAGTATCTCGGTGAGTACGCTCGCGATGAACCAGTTGGTGTGCAACACTTCGGGCGATATCGTGTAGAAGATCCCGAAGTACAAAAAGTCGAAGACGGTACTCACCATACCGAGCGCAAAGAAGGTGATGTACAGCCCCTTGAAATCGTACCGCTGCGGCTTGCGCAGTTCGACCGAGGAGACTCGATCGAACGCGATCGCCATCATGGGGAAGTCCGAAAGCAAATTTAAAAGGAGCAGCTGTTTCGGCAGCATCGGCAAAAAGGTGATGAAGAGCGAACTGATCGCGACCGCGTAGAAGTTACCGAAATTCGACACGAGTGTGGTGCGTATGTACTTGAGTGTGTTCGCGTGCGTTTCGCGACCAAAGCGAATCCCTTCAACAATGACCCGTAGGTCGTTCTCCACAAGCACGATGTCCGCAGTCTCACGTGCAATGTCGGAAGCGCTCTGCACCACAAGCGACACATCGGCCGCCTTGAGCGCGGGTGAGTCGTTGATCCCTTCGCCCAAGAAGCCGACCGTGTGGGTGTCCTTGAGGAGGGTGATGATGTGCAGCTTTTGCTCAGGTGTCGTCCGTGCGAACACGCGCACATCCGGTGCCATCGCCCGCTGCTCAGCGAGCGATAGGGCGATGAACTCTGTCGCGTCCTTCACCTCGTTCTCCGTGCGCACCAAGCCGACCTGTCTACCCACCGCTTCCGCGACCGCACGCGAGTCGCCGGTGATAATGGTGATATCGACGTCGAGCTCGCGTGCACGCGCAAGGGTATCGATCGTCGAAGATTTGAGGACGTCTTCGAAGGAGGCAAAACCGGCAAAGCGCGGCCCTTCGCCTCGGTCGACACTCACGCCGAGCACGCGCCTCCCTTGCCGTTCTTCATCGGAAAGCCATTGACCGACCGTGTCCGTACTCGGAGAAATAATACCCTGCGCGAAAAAGTATTCGGGTGATCCTCGACGCACATGCAGCTCGGAACCATCGGCATCACGCACGATTGAACCATTGCTACGGAGAGCGGGGTCAAATGATTCCTCTTCGAGAAGTGTGAAGCGCTCAACCATGCTCCGCTGTTCCGGTGAGAGCGCGCTCTCCACCGCGACGTCGAATGGTTCGGGATTCTTTTCAAGAAGGTCGTGTGCCGCAAGACGCATATACACGAGCGGATGCGCCATGCCCGGGATCACGTATTCGTTGCGATATGCGAGACGATTCTCGGTAAGCGTGCCGGTCTTGTCGGTACAAAGAAGATCGATCGATCCGAGGTCCTGTATGGAAGTGAGGCGCTTTACGATGACCCCCCGCTCCGCAAGATGCAACGAGCCGCGCGAGAGCGAAAAGGTCATCACGAGTGGCAACGCTTCGGGCACGACCGACACGGCAAGCGCGATCGCAAAAATGATGAGGGTGGGAAGTGAATGCAGGTCCTGCTCGATGAGCAAGTTCGCTCCCACAACAACAACGAGTGTGATCAACGTCGCACGAAGTATGAATACACTGATCTTGGAGATACCTTTTGAAAGATCACTTTCGGTATGCACGGTCTCGACCGAGCGAGCGATCGCCGCGAAGCGGGTCTTCGGACCGGTCGCGTACACCTCGACATAGGCGCACCCGCGAACGACGTGCATACCCTGAAGAACCCTTCGCGCATCTTCATGCTCGTCACCATCCGCGGCGAATTTTGCGACCGGTACACTTTCCCCGGTGAAAGTGGTCTCATTCACCAATAGACCGGTAGTATGCCGTACGACCGCATCCGCAGGAACGATGTCGCCTGACTCGAGCCTGAGCACATCGCCGGGTACCAGGTCTTCAACAGAAAGCTCGACATCGACACCACCCCTGCGAACCGTGATCGTACGCTGCAAGAAAGATCGGAGCTTTTCGGATGCACTGTTGGACTTGAATTCCTGAAAGAAACTTAGCCCGGCGCCGAGGAGTACGAAAAAGAGAATGAAGTACGCATCGATGGGTTCATGCAGGATGAACGAAATGCCGGCCGCCGCAAGGAGAAGGTAATTGAACGGGCCTTTGCACTGGCGGGCGAGCAGCGCGAGTGGACCGACCGTTCGTCGCGGCAGCTCGTTCTTGCCGTACATACGCGTACGTTCATTCACTTCCGAATCAGAAAGACCATCGTACATCAACATCAATCATACCACAGTGAAGCACTATCGAGTGCGTACCGATGCTCGAGACACGACAGACATATTGCGGTATGCTGTACCCATTATCGCATTATCGCAACCATGTAAACGATATGAAAACCAACCAAGCACTTGCGTGGCGCTACGCAACCAAACAATTCGATCCGGAGAAGAAGTTGAACGAAGAAGAGATTGCACTTGCACTTGAAACGCTCCGCATGGCACCAAGCAGCTACGGCCTTCAGCCGTGGCGTTTCTATCTGGTGGAAGATGAACAAACTCGTGCCGCGATACGCACGCTCGCATGGGATCAAGCGCAGGTGACAGATGCATCGCACCTGATCGCCATCGCCGGCAAAACACAGGTGACCGAGGAGGATGTACATGCGTTCATGCGGGACATGAAAGAGACCCGCGGTGTTGGTGATGCCGATATCGCCGGGTACTGCGACATGATACTCCAAACGGTCCGCTCACTATCAACCGAACAAAATGGGGTCTGGTGCTCCCGGCAAGCATACCTTGCGCTCGGCTTTCTCCTCGCCACCCTCGCTCACAACGGGATTGATGCTTGTCCCATGGAAGGGTTCGATGCGGAAAAGGTGAGCGCACTTCTTAAGGCGACGGACGACGGGTACCACGTCGTTACACTCGTTCCCATTGGGCACCGCGCGCAGGCCGACACCTACGCGGCACTTCCCAAGGTACGTTTCTCGCAGGAGCAGATTGTGAAGCGTGTGTAAACGTAATAAACAACACCGCACGAGGAATGCCCCACCGCTTAGCGATGGGGCATGACTGTGTTCATTCATTGAAACCTCACTTGCACTTCACGCGCGGAACAGTGGTGACAGATGTGCCACCGGGTGATACACAAGACCGGAACGATCAGAAATCCCACACCAAAGGAGATCATGTGACGGTATCCGGCGACAATATCGAAGAAGACGAACTGCAAGAATAGATGCGTACCCCAGACAAGGACGCACCCGAGCATGCAAGCCGACACTACGCAGCACGCGGTCATATTGCGTCTACATCCACCACAACAGTCTGTCGAGCGTTTCATGACAACTTCCTCCAATGACACCTGACCGGAGTATACGCCTTTGAGAGGGTCTCGCAAGGGAAGTTGTGCACCGCACCCTGCACATTACGCATCCGTTCGGGTGATGGGAAAAGTGACCACGAAGCGTGAACCCTGTCCCTTGATCGACTCGACCGAGATAGTACCCCCCATATGTTCTACCATGTACTTGGTGATCCACAGCCCGAGGCCGGTACCGCGGACTCCCCGTGTATCCTCGTTCTCGATCCGGTAGAATTTGTCGAACAACTTTTTTTGCTCCTCTGCGGACATGCCCACACCGGAATCCTGAACGAATATGTCAATCAGGTCCCCTCTGCGAACCTGCCCAACCCGCACCGTGCCGGAAACCGTGTACTTGTATGCATTCGACACGAGATTCACCAACACCTGTTTCAATCGACCGCGATCGACCGCGATCGAGAGTTCGCGAACCACCTGATCGATATCGACCCGCACCTGCAACCCCTTATCCTTCATGGTCACGGCGAACATGTCCACCACCTCATCGATGAGCAGCGCGGGCTCCACGCGTTCGGGTGAGAAACGCAGTCGACCCATCTCGATTCGTGAAACATCAAGGATGTCATCGATCAACTGACGGAGCTCGTCCGCGGACACATCGATCCTTCGCAAAAACTCACTGCGCTGTGCCGGATCAAGCGCATCGTCATGCAGGTACTCGATGTATCCGCGAATGACCGCAAGCGGACTCTTCAGCTCGTGGCTCGCCATGGAAAGAAAACTATCCTTCATGCGGTCGATCTCGACCTGCTTGCGGTAGAGCGTGGCGAAGTCAACGATACGAGCATGGCGAAAGAAGAGGAGCATGACTCCGAGAAGGATACATGCGAGGGTAACGTTGCTTTTGAAGATGCTTTCTTCGATACGCATGTCCGCCGGCGAGAGTTTGAGTGTCGACACCACAAGAGCGAGTGGTGCGCCGGCGGTATCGGTTATCGCATTTGCCGTGACGAACTTACGCTCGATACCCTTTCCGATGACGGTGTAGAACGGAGGACTGTTCGGCTGTGACCAAGCCGGACGCAGGATTGCCGGATCGAGAGTATTTCGAAATGAAACGGTCGCACCCTCTTGCCCCCCGTCGGTCGCCACATGCACCAACCATGTATCGATGCCATTGGGAATGAGTACGACGATGTCCTCTATGTTCTCGTTGATTTCGATCAGTTGTTGCAACCGCTCGCGAAACAATATTCTATTGTTCAAGACTTCCGGCGCGAAAGAAGTGATGCCGTCGAGCAGCCACCCCGAACGATCGGCAAACAGCTGTTCTTGCGCGTCGAACGTGATGCGGGTGAACCAGAGCGACATGGCGACGTACGCACCGCAAATGACGATCGCGACCAGTGCGGTGAACCACAGCTGTGGATTGTCGCGCAAAAAAGAAAGTCCGAGGAGAAAATATTCTTTTATGGTGTGCCTCTCCTTCATACCTGTACGACATCGACACGACGTGAACGCCATACCCCCACGATCACCAATCCGGCAGTGCCAAAAACACCCAGTAGCACGAACACGATAATGACCATCTTGCGAGCAACATCGTCGACCGGATCGTAGCTTACCACCGGTGCGGCATACTCGATCGCTTCAGCGGTTTTCACGAACGTGAACGGTTGGCTCTTTGCGATGATGCGTCCGGAACGATTCACGGTCGTCACATATACCTCATGTGATCCATCCTCGAGCGTTTCCTCGAACTCATAGGTGAATTTACCCACATCATCGGCACGCACCGTCACAACGATCGGGGTCGAGAAGAGGTATAGGGTGACGAACGAAAGAGGCGCCGCCGTTCCTTCAACCCGTACGGGAGCGGATGATGAAGCGCTACTCGAAGATGATGAAGCGTATGTCACCCTATAAACCCGCAAGGTTCCGTTCACATCAAGATCGACCGCTTTCGGTGACTCGACCGGCACCGTTTCGTAGGTGGTACTCAATGGGTCGAGACCGAGCAACAACCGTGCACCGTCACTGAGGGGTCCGCCGGCGGTCTGCGGATTTGCGGGGTCGGTTCCGTAGAAGTGCATCTCATCATAGTCGCTCACCCCATCACCGTCCGTGTCTGGCAGATGCTCGATCTTTGCTCTCCTTTGGAAACCCTCCTCCTGCGCGGCTCGCAGGATCTTATCGTCCTCATCGATCACACCCCCCTCCACGATCCTACGCGCGAGTCCATCCGGGCGCACTTCGAGCATATCCCCATCATGCTTTTCGCGTATGTAAGAGACGATCGTTTCGATACGATCAGACCGCGCACCCTCGTTCAGTGTTTCGAACATGGGATCCTGCGATACCGACTGCTCGACCGACTCCTCCGTCTCTGGCAGGGTCTGCACCGCTTCCGGTCGTTGCGGCAAGGGCACTTCCTCGCGGACGGCCTGCGGAGGTGTGAGTGTTGATGGTTTGGAGACGACCGTGTTCGGTGCGGGAGGCGGCGTCACGGTATTCACCTCCGAGACCTGGTTCTGCGTGGTGGGAACAGGTACTGTTGTCGCTTCCACTTCCTGCTGAGGATCAGATTCGACCTTCTGTTCAACGATCGGCTCAATGAGGTCGAATGCGGCGCAAAGGACCGCGTGGCCGGCGGACGATGCGGATGAATATTCTGCATGCGTGGCGGATAGCGCCCTCACGGTGCGACCGATCGTGAACATATCCGACACCTTGCTGACATACTCCCCCATACCATCGGGCACGTCACGAGATTGCGGAGTCTTCGTAAGCACCTTTCCGGTTTCGTCGAATAGCGTCGCATACCACACCTGACGGGTGGAAGCTGTTGGTTTTTCCGCATACGAAGCAAGCCGCACGACATACTCTCCCGACGATAAGTTCATTGGAAACGGACCCTTCATCGCATCCGCCTTGGTTGCGTTCGCAACGATCGTGAGCAAGCGAACAGGTACCGTACCGTTGCGAGTGAAGTCCACCACGGTACGTCCGGCGCGAGCGGGAATAGGGCATTTCAAAAAAGTATCGACGGGCACTTCTTCCGTTGCCTGCACCGGGTCCTCCTCCGTAGGAACAGTTGTTGTGGTCATAGTTTCCGGAACGGTTGTGGCCGCTGTCTCCGAAGCTGTCGCGGGTTCGCCAGTTTGATCGGTGGTATTCACCACCACGTCTTCCAGCGTGGTCGGAAGATCTCCCACTCGCTCCAACAATGCACAAAGCGGCGCCACCTCTTGCGTACTATACGGGTGTGGATATGCGGCATGTACGGCACGCGCCTTTATCACCACTCCGTTCAACTGTGCGGAGCTCATCACCCGTTCACTTACAAACGACTCGGTATCCGCAAGATCGGTTGTCTGGGGTGTGACAAGGAATTTCCTCGCACTGCTGTCGTACAACTCCAAGAACCACTGCTCTCGGTTCTGTTCGAACCAATGTGTCATGATCGAATGATCATCATAAGATGCGAGCGAGACCTTGTAGACCCCGACCGGCACATGTGTCGGCAAGGTCATCCAGCGCTCCATCTGAACGGCGTTGTTCGCCACGATGGTAATCTCACCCACCGATGCGGTCCCATTCCGAGTGAAATCGATCACAAAATCACCCGCTTTTTCGGGACTCCAAGGGCAGCGCTTGTAAACACTGAACGGATCCGCGGGGATGCTCGTGTTTTCCGGAGGGATGCTTGTGTTTATGGTACCACCATCTCCCGAAAGATCTTCCGTCGTCGTGGCGGTAGTGAGTGGTACCGTAGACGAATCCAGGTCGCCGGTGAGAGCAACCAGCGCATCATGTTCGTCGGGTACAACAGAGAGCAGGGATGCGAGAAACACCGCAAGCAGGCCACTTGAAACGGCGAGACGTACTTCCACACGCTCCATTGCCATACAGTATGCGACATCATGCCATTCGTGCCTATAGGACGAGGGTGTATAGCGCACCGACCAGCGTGTGGTGCGATGCTATCTCGTGGATCCGTGAGCGAGTGTGTACGAGAAGAATGTGAGACGACGGTTCTCGACCACCCACCGATACAGTACAGGTGAAAGCACTGCGGCAAAAGTAACATTTCCCATGAGGTGCAAGAGAGTAAAGGGTATTTGACCCGCAAGAGCGACCGCGAACGATTGACCCCACAGGAGCGGCCCTATGGTGAGGCCGGTCACCGCATCGTAGAAAAGAGTGCCGAATATGGCGAAAATGACGTAGTTGCGTGCGGTACTCTCGCGGTTTTTGAAAAAAAGGTGTGCTCCCGCTCCAAGGACACCGTACGCGAGTCCGGTGACCCAAGTCCAAAGCCCCCATCCGCTTGTGACCGCATCGAAGAGCACGATGGACAAGAAAGCGAACATGAAACCTCCCCACACGCCGAATTGTTTCGCCAAGGGCATCGCGGTCGCAAGAACCGGCTCAACATTGGGAGGTCGAAAGGGAACGAGACGGACTGCAAACACGATCGCAAAACCGATCAAATACTTAAGGGCATGGGTGTCGAAGAAACGCATGGTGAAAAAGTGAAACGGGACTAACATGAACGCAATCGCATCAAGACTTGCGACCACACTGGTAGCATACGCGATACGATGCAACCGGTCAAAGAACACCCGCCAACGGCGGGTGTTCTTGTCGGTTCATCGATGGGAATTATTTCACCGAGTCCTTGAGCCCCTTCGCCGGGCGAAACTTCGGTACGCGCATAGCGGGAACATCGAGCGTTTCTCCGGTGCGAGGATTACGTCCGGTGCGTGCGGGACGGACCTTGGTGGCGAAAATGCCGAGACCTGCGATAGAAACCTCATCACCGGCCTTGAGCCCGCGAACGATCTCGTCGACCACCGTCTCGACCGCACGTCCAGCATCGGCCTTGGTACCACCGAGCACCTCTTGCACTTTATCAATGATATCTGCTTTATTCATAGTTCACGTGTGTTAGACGCTGATAAACATACGCGTGATGATGACTCGCAAAAAGAAGTATACAGAAGGCCATTCCATACGCAATACCCGTCGAAGACCTCTGTGCATACCGGCACAAGGGATATGCTTCTCGCCAAGTACCGACTCGATTGAGAAGAACCGTACGTAAGACCGTGACACCTTCGAACGCGATGCCATACACGCGGTCTCTCACACACACCACCACAACGAACGATCACTTGAGCACACACTCGAGCGACACTCGTCCGTACGACCGCAGTATCACAGAAATGCTAAGAAATGATTGATTTAAGCCACATAATTACCTACTCACGATCATGCTGCACGGTACCACGCACACACCATCGGGATGGATCACTGCGTTCGGAACTTGTTGGACTCGAATCACACGTGCACCTCGATGCTATATCGTCCTCGGTTCGAAATGATGCAGACGCGGCATGACATTGTGCGGATCGTGCGAAATGTTCGGTCGACAGTCCAATTTACATGCATGTGGGCCAAAATGCATTAGACAACTTGTTCGACCAATTGGCAAGTGCATCTGTGTCCTTGCTTCATGACTCTCCTCGGATTTCCACGTACATACCCGACCTGTGCAAAAAGTGACGTGCGACATTGCGACCATGACCCACAAGCCGACCGACCACTCCGCTCACGACCTCACCCCTTGGAGATCATGCGGTGCAAGGAACATCTTCCATGTACGCTCACATCGCACCGCGGGAACTTAAAGCACCGTTCTTGCACACAAAGAACGACAAGCATAGTATGTACCACAGCACCGAGCACTCGCTCCTCGTCCTTTCAAAAATATGGGTGATGCTGTGATGAACATAGTACAACACCTCGCCATCATACGACGCATAGTCGACCTGTTCGTACGCTGGTACGGATTCTCCTACCAAACCCCCGCCAAGATCCTCGACGAACCATTCAAGGACACGGGTACGCACGACTTTCGGCGATGTCCACACTGCGGGAAGTTCCTTCGGGTCGTACCGTGTCGTGACACCGACCACTGCCATTGTCCCGCATGCGGTGCCACCCCCTATCTTCGCACACCGAAAGGGTGCGTGTGGTATGAGCGGCTTGGAAGCTTTGCGACCCACTCCAGAATGTTCGAACTTACCGCGCCACTGCGTGATCCGTTCAAGAATTGGGCGATATTGCTGATCATCATTGCAAGCAGCGCACTCTTGCTCTTCACCAACCTCACGCACACTATAGCAAACCGGTCGCTTTCATGGGTGACCGGTCTCGAAAGTACGGTACTCGCATACGGTTTCGTAACGTTCGTGGTCGTGACCACTTGCTTGCGAGCCACGATCGAGCTACTTCGAAAGGGACCGACAGGGCATTCTCTCGTCGCCTATACCGCATTACTCGCACTCACACTCGGCATTCTCGTGTACGGCCTGCTACATACATGAGGCACGTTCTAAATAATGTCGAATATTTCGTCAGGTGATTTTGACGAAATTATCATAAATTGGAAAAAGCCCCTTCCGGATGTTCGAAAGGGGCTTTTCAATGCAGTGCGGCAACGCTGCACCGCTATCTTGCGAATTCGATGGCACGATTCTCCCGAATGACCGCGATCTTGATCTCACCCGGGTACTTGAGTTCTTGCTCGACACGGGTTGCGATCGAACGCGCAAGCGTACGCGCCTCGAGATCCGAGACCTCCTGCGGGCGCACAAAGATGCGCACTTCGCGTCCTGCGGCGATAGCGTAGCTTTTCTCGATGCCGGGGAAACTGTTCGCGATCTCCTCGAGCTCCTGGAGTCGCTTCAGGTACTGTTCCACACTGTCTCGTCGCGCCCCTGGCCTGCCGCCGGATATGGCGTCAGCCACTTGTACGATGATACTTTCCGGCGTTTCGTAGGGATACTCCTCATGGTGGCTCTGCATCGCCTTGATGATGCGTTCATCGACGCCGAACTTTTGAAGGATCCTGCGACCGATCTCCACATGGGTGCCTTGCACATCATGGTCGACCGCCTTGCCGATATCGTGCACCAAAGCACCCGCCTTAGCGACCTGCACGTCCGCCCCGAGCTCTTCGGCGAGCATTCCCGCAATGTGCGCCATTTCAATTGAATGGTAGAGCACATTTTGGCCGTAGGAGGTGCGGAAGTGCAAGCGGCCGAGTATCATAAGCACACGTGGGTCGATGTTGAGCACCCCCGCTTCGTATGCGGCCTGCTCGCCCTTCTCTTTAATGATGCGACTGATATCTTCGGTGGCCTTCTGAACCGACTCTTCGATCTTGGCCGGCTGGATACGTCCATCCATGATGAGGTTCTCAAGCGCAACCCGCGCGATCTGCCTTCGCACCGGGTCGAAACATGAAAGGGTGATAAGCCCCGGCGTCTCGTCCACGAGCACATCGACACCGGTCGCACGCTCGAATGCCTTGATATTGCGCCCTTCTTTGCCAATGATCTTACCTTTGATCTCTTCGTTGGGTATCGCGATCGAAGTGGTGACCACATCGGTCGTCACCGCGTTACCAAGACGATGGATCGAGCTCGTGAGTATCTCCTGGGCTTTTCGCTCGAGCTTTTCACGCCCAAACTGCTCTATCTTCTGCAAACGTACCATAAGGTCATGTTCGCTCTCACGCTCAACACGAGCCACGAGCTCCACCTTGGCATCTTCTTTGGAAAGTCCCGCAACGCGCTCCAACTCACGATCGGTCTGCGCCTTCGCTTCGTCCACGCGAGACTTTACCGTGTGCACCTCCTCGATCTTCTTTTTGACCTGCTCCACCTCAGCATCGAGGTCCTGTTGTCGCTTATCCAGAAACGCCTCACGATCGAGAATGCGTCCTTCCGCCTTCTTCATGAATTCTTGCTTCTCTTTGAGCTCCCGCTCGATCTCGTGTCGTTTATCCTCGAGCTTCTTCTCCACATTCTGTCTTTTCTCCTCGAGCTTCTTCTCAGTATCCTCTTCAAGCTTCTGAACTTTTTCCTTCGCTTCAAGCATGAGCTGCTTGATCTCAAGTTCGATCGAACCTTTTTTCCCTGCCGCAACAATAAAGCGCAGGTAGTACCCGACCCCGGCACCCACGCCTGCCGCGATGAGCGCAACGAGTAGTGTTATGGCTGATGACATACTTACATGGACGAGCTCCGTCCGATCACCCGAACCTTGTTGTCTTAGTGTACCAAACCTTGAAATTGCGATGCGATACAAGAAAATGCCGACTTCTCAACGGATATCACATACCATACGTGGTATTTCGTGGTTCACGGAAGACAGAGGCGTGCGGGCGATACGGAGTCTCGGTGATTATTCGATAATGCTTACAGTAAAAAACCGTATACTCGCATGATACCACAAGTTCCGTCGAAGACAACGACAGTATACCCAAAAAGAAAACGCCACCCATGGGTGGCGTTTTCTTTTTGGGTATTTATCCTATTCTTCTCCTTCACCACCTTCTCCTAACTCTTCCTGGGAAACATCGGTTTCCATATCATCAGTTACCGGATCATACGTATCGTCCTGGTCCATATTGCTATTTGTGATTAGTACGTATAAAGAAAACAACGCTTGTGCAGCGCCCTCACAGAGAGTATATCCTTTCACGCACCGAACGCGCAAGTGTTATACTGTGGGTAACCGATCGTTCGTAACGCCGAAATTTTGCGCAGTACTATTCCGTATGAATTTCCGCATTACTCGCAGGACATCAGCATCGCTACGGCACCGATATTTCGTATCCGTTCGGCTCTTGGCACCACGGAGTTCACCTGATCGGGTAAACCCGTACGGACACTACTCCACCCTGAGCATCTTTTGGGCACCCTCCAACGTGCGCTGTAAAAGTCCTCTGGAATTCGATGCGGAGCGCTCTTCGATCGGTGCTTCCGAAAAAGACCAGGTTACCTCCGATCCATTCAAAAAGACGGAAGTAAGGTCGATTGCGGCAGGCACGCTCGTGGTTGCTCGATATGAAGCGATCCGCCCATCACACACCTCTCCATCCGCAAAAGGTATGGTGGTGAGCTCGAGAGAAAGTACTGTGTTGGGCACTTCCACCATGATCAATTCCGCCTTCACGGAAGCACAAGACACATCGGGAAGTACCCCCTCATAAACGTGAACCGAATCAATGATCGAACGCGCCACGGAAAGAGTTGGTGTTGCGATCACGGACTTGATTTCTCCGGACGACATTTCAGGGTCATGCGGTCGGACAGGTCCCACGTCCTCGTTCCTAAGGAGATCGCGTGCGGCATTCGCTCGCTCGTACGCTTGCATGAAAAGCGCCTCGGCTTCGGTTCGATGCTCAAGCGAAAGCGCGATGTCGGCACGAAGCATGTTTGCCATCGCATCCTTCAAGTGTCGGTGTGCATCCGCACCGGAACCGTCCGCACCATCGACATGACGCGCGACGAGCATGCCTTTCACTTCCTCAATACGCCGCACAACATCCTCCCGTGTCACACTGGTCGCAGGTTCTTCAACATCACGCACCTCTGTACTTGTAGATACTTGAAGCACCTGAGACTCCTCCGGCGAAACCTGTGTTGGTATTTCTAAGACCACCGGGTCCTCCTCGAGCATACCTTCGGTAAGTTCAGGTGCGTACGTCTCGGCAACACGAAGGAGCGCAATGGTCTTGTGTAAAATACTTGCCGCATTTCGAAACTCACCGTACGCGCGAGAAAGATCACCACCGGCAAGCGACGCGTTGCCTTCATCCATGAGTGCGGTCGCCGTTGCAACATGCGCCCGTGCCGGAGCGACAACCTTTTCATCATGCGACCTTTCTTCAATGAGCGCGTTCGCGCGCGTTCGCAGCGCTTCCGCGCGCGTTCTTGCGCGGTGCGTCGCACGACTCTTGTTCTCCTGCACCGCACCGATCGCCTCGGGAGTGTCCGCCGCGTCCGAGACCGTACTGTCAACCTCAGCACCGGACGTGGCGATCGGACCGGATTCATCAACAAGTGCCGCAACGCCACCGGACGCCACACCCTCTTCATCGACAAGCGATAGTTTTTTTTCGGTCTCATCTCGCAACGCTTCCGCATCGGAAGCCAAACGATGAACCTCTTTAACGAAAGTTCGCGCATCTTCTTCCACCGAACCTTCAACCTCATGCTCGACCACCATACGAGCGAGAACCGCTTTGTGGGTATCAAGCGTGTCTGCAAGCTCGGCACTCGCTTCCGCGGCAAGGATCGGGTCACGCTCCTCGATCTCACGTACCTTTTCCACCGCCGCCTCGGCCTGCATGACGAACTGTTTCGAGACCGCATCCTGACGCTCAGCATCCAAACGACCTTGTGCGGCAAGCGAACTCGCTTCCTCCAAACGCAGTTCCATGCGCTCACGCTCCCATGCCACCCGAGCCTCGTCACCGCTCACAAAGACCGTCTTCACACCTTCGTTCACGTGCACCTTCACAGGCCACAGGAGATCTCCCGGCAACGCATCGGTCGCGGCGCTTGTGACACTATAGGTGGTAGTGGTCACCATGAGCGCGACCGCAAGCGCTCCGATCAGATGCCTACTTCGAAACAATCGCCACAGATCGATCGAACGCACCACTTCCGTCACGGGAGCCGTGTTGTGTGTGAGAGGAAGATACTCCATGTATGCAACAATACGCTCTCGCATCATTTCATGATCTTCACGCGAAAGCGAGATGTTCATGGTTCCCTTTTTCAACTGTGTCCGAAGCGATCTCATGGGTAGATACATCACGATACTTCTTTCGACGTCACACAGGCACCACTCTTAATTATGTCGAATATTTCGTCATCTTTGATTCTCAACATACCTCGCAAGCCATTGCAAACCTCGATGGATACGTACGGATATCGCGTTGACCGACTCGTTTAACATGTCGGCTATCTCGGCGGGCATGAGGCCGTCCAGGTACCGCATCACGACCACCTCGCGATATGCTTCCGGCATCGCCTCCAGAAGCTCCGGCACTCGCTTGGCATCAAGCTCCCATTCGAGCTTTTCGAGACTCCCTTCGATAAGATCTTCGAACGCTCCAGAGGGAACGTGTTCATCCTCAAGTAACGCATCGAGCGATTCGGTCTTTTTTTTCCGATACTCATCGATGATCAGACGATTCAGAGTGCGGTACAAGAACGGTCGAAAATCATCCACAGTACCACCCTTGCGTATGTAGTCCCATGTCTTCATAAACGTATCAGACACGAGGTCTTTCGCTTTCTCACGGTCCGACACGCGAAAGTACGCATGTCGATAGAGCGCATCGGCATAGAGATCGAACGCCTCCAGAAATGCTTGTTCTTGACTCATCAGTACACCCAATCCTACCTCGTTTTGGCTTGGATAGTAAGAGATGTGCACAAACTCACACTACCACCTCCGATCGGATTGCCTGCGCACGACGATGTTTTGATACCTTTCGTAAGAAAAACATCACCTTGCGTGATTCTCGAACACCATACTTTTCACGCAAAAGCCGACGGTGGTTGCCGACGGCTTTTGTCGATTGTCGGGATGCCGAGAATCGAACTCGGGTCGCGCGCTCCCAAAGCGCGTATACTACCATTGTACGACATCCCGGCTCAAAATTTGTGACCACCCCAAACCGCGTTTACTACCATTATAATACTATATACCATACCCCGTTTGATATATCCGGTCGCTCAAATCTACCATTATTCGTCAATGTGCGCTAATGTGCAGAAACATGAAGGGATCGACACAGAAAAACAAATCCGCGTACGACACTGGGGCAACGGGCTGGCGGGATGCAATGCCAACCAATATGATGCATCTTTATCTCGAAAAGCCCGCAATGGGGCGGGAATTGCCGAGTGACCTGACGGGCAAATCTGTGTTGTGTATCGGCGTAGGATCCGGCGAGGAACTCGGTGTGATACTTGCGCGCAATCCGCATAGCGTGGTTGCGATCGACATTTCGCAGAAGCTCCTCGACATCGCAAACGAACGATATCCGAATGTAACGTGCGTGTGCATGGATATGATGGTACTCGACTTCTCACCCACCACCTTTGACCTCGCCTACTCCTCGCTCGCATTCCACTATGCACACGATTGGGACATTCTGCTTTCGGGTATACGGCGCGTGATGAAACCGGGCGGTATACTCCTTTTTTCCACCCACCATCCAGGTTACTGGGTAAAGCACCCCACGGGAGCGTCTCACACCAACGCTCGCGGAGTGAAACTCACTGAACACACCGCAACACTTCCCGGTGGGGTGGGTATCACCTACTACAACCACCCCGATACCGACACGATACGCGAGGCACTCACCCACACGGGCTTCACCATCGAGCATGCCTACTCGCCGAGCGTCATGTCGGTACCCCTCGACACTCTGACCCCTCCCGACCGAAAAAAGTACAAAAACCTCGTGAAAACAAACAAAGAAACACCACTCATTTGGGTGGTGCGGTCGCACTCGTAAGAAAGATGCTCCATCATCGTCACATACTGTATGAAGCATTACGGCTACAACATGGGCATGAATAAGATTTCGACACCTTGTGTCACTTCGATTTTGGGCGTACGCTCATGTCCGGCCAATGTAGCTTAAGAAATACTCTCCGCCTCTTAAGACACCTCGGCTGAACACCGAGTTTTTTGTTCAGCAACATGTTCTCTCTACAACCAAAGCGAGGTATGTATCGTGTCCAGTGAAACAACCCAGCGCATCGCTTTCCGCACCGGCAAACGTGTCACCTTGCGTCCGTTACACACAGAGGACGCCCCGCTCCTCACCAAGTGGGTCAACGACCCGGACGTCACCAAGTACCTCAAGCGATCCTACCCCACAACCCTCACACAAGAGTCGGAGTGGCTGAAGACGCTCGGGCAAAGCAAGGAAAACGTTGTGTTGGGAATAGAGCTCATCGACGGGCCACTCATCGGATCGATGGGACTGCATCGCATCTCATGGATCAATCGCACCGCGACGAGCGGCGCCCTTATCGGCGAAGTGGCGCACCAAGGCCAGGGGTACGGCACCGAGGCCAAGATGCTCCTGCTTGAGTACGCATTCAACACGCTCAACTTACGCAAGGTGTGCTCGACAGTCCTTGCGTTCAACGGACGGAGCCAGCGCTACAACGAAAAGTGTGGGTACGTGGTCGAAGGTGTACAGCGAGCACAGATATTCCGCAACGGCGCATACCACGACCTGATATTCATGGCCGTGTTCCAAGAAGATTGGCTCCGGCTTTGGGAGGAATACCGACGCGCATAGGGTGCTGGGGCGACCACTCGTATACGATTGCCCCACTGTTTACAACACCACCCCCCACTGCCAAGACACCCGCGCTCTGCGGGTGTCTTTGTTGACAAGTACCACAGCCAGGTCGACGGTCAACACTTGATCGGGCGATACTCGATTCTCCAAAAGATACGTTTCCACAGCACGCTTCATGCGCGCACGCTTTGCTGCATTGAAATGGTCTTCGGGCCGGTGAATATCCTCTCCCTCTTGCGGCCAGCGCATACCGTTCCACGTACCCGCTTTCACCTCGACGAAATGAAGGACACCGTCCTTTTGCGCCACCAGATCAAGCTCGCCACACTTTTTGCGGTAGTTGCGCTCCAGTATGAGATACCCTCTGTTCTTTAAGTATCCCCACACAATATCCTCACCCAGTCGTCCGATAGAAATGTGGCTTTGTTGTGCCATATGTGTATCTAAAGTACACGTCCTTTATCCCCATATACACAGAGTTATCCACACTTTTCATGTACGGACTTTCGGTCGCGGATCACGCGTGACACCGTTTACATCGATTCTCCGCCATCCGCGAACAGATCGGCTTGTTCGCCGCTCTACCCGCACACATGCAAAACGCCCGTGAGGGCGTTTTGCATGTGTGCGGGTAGGGAGACACTCCGTTATCTCACGTTCTGGAAACCCACGGTTTTCCAGCGCTCGCCTCCGCCTTGCTCCGGCTCACTGCCTTCCTCCACGGGGACCTCCCGTTCCCCGACCCCTTCACGTTCGATTCTCCCTACCCACACGCGCAAAACGCCCGCGTGGGGCGTTTTGCTTTTGTGCGGGTAGGGAGAATCGAACTCCCGTCTGCTCCATGGCAAGGAGCCATCCTACCACTAAACGATACCCGCGACTCATTTGTTCATCTATGTTTTATCACACTTCGCTCCCGCGTACAACACGAACCATTGTTCGACCTGTAAGTTCATTCGAATTCATTCGTCGTATTAATTGCCCCACTTTCATAGGTGGGAAAGCATGTGTGTGAAGCATGGCAAAATATCGCCTCTTCATAGTTTCCCCACTCCGTTTTGGAGACCGTTATGGAGTCGAAAGACCAGAACAACAATGAACCTTTTCAAAACGACAAAGACGACGAGCCGGCCCGGATGACCGAGGAGGAGTTGCGCGGTGTCGCCCACGTCGTTAAGTGGCTTAGCGACAACTGATCGCGAGCCCTGACGCCCTTACAAAACCCCGCTTGAAGCAAGGCGGGGTGTTATTTTTTGAAAAAGAAGTTGGTTAATAACCGGCGCTATGTTGCGAGCTTTTGTGACGCAAGCACCCCCTCAAGCCACATTCTGATATCCATTCCCCACCCCGCTTCGCGTGCCACACGCAGCAAATGGTTGATAAGAGCGACCACGCGAGCGCTTTCGATCCGCTCGGCGACGTCCGCCTTGTGATCGACCACGATCACAAGGTCTCGGAAGGCCACGAGATCCACCTGCTCGAAACAGAAGGATGGCGGGAGGAAGTTCAAACAAAGATCGTAGTCGGCAAGAAAGGTGAGTACTTGTTTTGCATACTCTGAAAGACCCTTTGAGACATCCGTAGTGGTGAGCAGCTCGAGCTTGACGCGCGCATTGCGTGCGTGCGAGATGCAATGCTCGAAACGCACCATACGCTCGTGCGAGGTCGACAGTGACGCAACGAGCATGATGGCGCGCTCATCGGCATGTGTGAAAAAGGCCTGTTCTATCATGGGATGCATCGAATCATGGCCGCAAAAGATACCCACATCCTCGGAAGACGTGGCGGATACAGCATCACGTGGAACGTCCGGCGAGTCAGCACAACGCCCTTCCGACGAAGACGTTTCTTCGTTCTCCAACGGCAGGACACGCAGGCGTTTTTCCAAAACACCAAGATCGTCGGCCACGCGCGAGAGATTGACCGAGTACTCTTGATGTCCACCAACCCGCTCTTGCTCCACAAGGCCCTGCTCTACAAGACGACGCACGATCGCGTCCACCGTGGTCCGTGAAAGATTCGATCTTGACGCCACCTTCGTCATTTTCATGCGACCGAACGTTGCAAGCGTGGTGAACACCCGCACTTCCTTATCGTTGAGACCCAAAAATTTGAATTGATTGATCACAAATACCATAGCGGTAGTATAGCATTGACATTATATTCGTCAAAATTCCCATACTCGACTCGAACCGGAGCCACACGGCACTTTCTCTGGAGTGATCTGTTGAGAAGCATGGCACACAATTGAACCGGAGTATTCAAACCCTGAAAATGAGCACATCGTGACAAACCTGTTGCGGGTTTCATTGAACAGCACCACTACTCAAACTTCGCGAACGTAAACCATTTCATCTGCCCCACGGGGATGTGGTATCGCCCCTCGATGATTTTGCGGGGATTGTCGGTGACGACGTTCGCCCAGTCCATGCCGAGTTTCTCAGCAGCATCGCGCAACGCCTGCTCGCTCTCGCCTTCAAGCTCGACATACGTCGGGATCTTCGGCCAGGTATCTATCTCGACCATCACGCCGTCAAGTACGAAGGTGTGTCGCTTCTTCTCTTGGTGGCGGTAGGCAGGGTACCCTATTTTCTCCAAAAATAGCACCGCCGTATCAAAATCGGATACGGCTAGCTCGATCTCGACCGTACCGTCTATAGTGTCCCCCTCAGGGCGGTCTTTGTACGCCATCATGATTCCCGCATTCGTTTTGCGCACGCGGAGTATCTTGGTGCCCCCATCTCGCCACGTTAATTCCCTATCATAGCAAATCACCTCTTCCAGGAGGTCCTCTCCCCTATCCTCGGCTCCCAGCTCCGCAAGTCGTGCCATGAGCGCAGCTTTGTCCATTTCGAGGAAGCGGACTTCGATTTCTTTGTGTTTGTTCATGTGATAATTACTAGTTTCAATAACACGAGCCGTGTGTCAAGCGTTTGTGTCCTAGATCCGCTGCGCAAATCTTTGGCGGTACCTTACCTCTGGCGTTTTCACAAACCTCCATCGTGCCGCCTGCGCGGTCGCATCATCCTCGATCGACTCACCATCGCCCTCCCGCCAGTTCCCACCCCGCATCACATGCCCAAGTTCATGCGCAATGACCCAGCGCAAAATTTCAGACAATGCGTCGTGTGGGACGGGGAGCTGAAGCACTTGGAATCCCTCCACACGTGGCTCGAAGTGCATCGCCTGTGCGATGGCCCCTCGTGGAGCACGGTAAGTATGAGATTGTGTGTCACCATGTCAAAAACCTCCTCAGGAAGGGCAGTAGGCACATCCACGAACGCTTCGCGCGCTTCTTTATACAGGCGCAGACTCCTTTGCGAGTCGACGTACGCTTGTGCCTTATCACGTGTCGTCATACGAGTGATTGTAGCACGGTGGGTAACTGCGGTCGCGCCACCCACGAGCTCGGTGTGCGTATCTTGATCGCAACACGTCTATCGGCGCAGGGAAAGCGCCGATACCCATCAGACTCGCATCCGAGTACGAAACTGAATCGGTTTGTGATTTGTTTGTGGTGTAAATCACCAAGCAAAATCTTTTGATTTGCTCCAATTTCGCTAAATGCTTCATCCCCGGACTCGGTTGCGCCGTGCCCTTGGAATTGGGCACGACACATACCTCCGTCTCGCACAGCGGCACGAGTGCAAACAAATGCGGTGTTCTTGATGGTCATGAGTTGCTAAGCGTTGTTCGGAGCTACACTCCTCAAACGCTAAGCACTCTCGAACATTACATGTTCAGTACACCTTGTGGACCTTTTGCTTCGTGCTTCGTACTCACAAAACGTCTCACAAGGTCTTGAGAAGGTGCTCTGACACCTTCTCACCCGGCTCGGCACATGCCTCCGCCTCGCACAAAGGCACAGACGAAACGCAGTTCAGTTTGATTTGTGGGGTCAAGTCACTAAGCAAAATTGTTCGCTTTGCTCCAATTTTACTAAGTGCTTCCTCCCTGGACTCGGTTGTCCCGTGCCCTTGGAATTGGGCACGGGACATACCTCCGTCTCGCACAGCGGTACGAGTGCAAAGCAGTTTGCACTCTACGAAGAACAAAACCGGGCAATTTCCCGGTTTTGTTCTTCGTACCGCTGTGCGCCCGGCAGGACTCGAACCCACAATAACTGATCCGAAGTCAGTTGTGATATCCATTTCACCACGGGCGCAATGGGTGCATTGTATAGTAAAAAACATCAAAATGCGATAGTATGGCGCCATGTCAACCACATACAACATCCCTCAGGAAGTAGCACAAGTCACCGATACGCTAAAGAGCGCCGGTTTTGAAGCGTATTTAGTCGGCGGATGCGTCCGCGACCTTGTCGTTGGTCGTGCACCGAAAGATTGGGACGTCACCACCAATGCGCATCCCGATCAAATTCAGGCACTTTTTGATGAAACATACTACAACAACGAATTCGGCACCGTGGGCGTGGTGAACGAATGTACAGAACCCTCACTCAAGGTGGTGGAAGTCACCCCCTACCGCACTGAAGGACACTACACCGATAAAAGACGTCCGGACCACGTGGTCTTCGGTGTAACACTCGAGGAGGACCTGGCTCGCCGCGATTTCACCGTGAATGCCATCGCGTTGGACCACTCTAACAGACATTTGGTCGATCCATTTAAAGGACACGCCGATCTGGATGCAAAAATGCTACGTGCGGTGGGTGATCCGAGCGAACGATTTCGTGAGGACGCGCTCCGTATGCTTCGTGCCGTGCGTCTCGGTGCAGAGCTTGGGTTCAGTATCGAGCAGGAAACGTATCGAGCACTCTCGGAACACGCCTCGCTTCTTGCACACATCAGCAAAGAACGTATCCGTGATGAGCTTGTGCGGATCATTATGTCTCCTTACCCCATGGAAGCACTGTTACACATGAAACAGACGGGACTCCTGCGGTATGTATTGCCCGACCTGGAGCGTGGGATTGGCGTAGAACAAAATCAAGCGCATAGTTACCACGTCTTCGAACATCTCTTGCGTGCACTTCAACACGCGGCAGACAAACAATTCCCGCTTGAGGTCCGCCTCGGGGCACTCTTTCACGACATCAGCAAACCGGAATGCAGGAGGAAGGGCGCGAACGGCGAGTGGACTTTCTATGGTCACGAGGTGGTTGGTTCACGTGTAACACGCAAAGCGCTTCAAGATCTGCGATTCCCAAAGGAAGTGGTTGATACCGTCGTAACCCTCGTGCGTTGGCATATGTTCTTCAGTGACCCCGATCAGATCACGCTTTCGGCGGTACGTCGCATGATCGTGAATGTGGGAGGTGAGAGCGGAATTTGGAAACTGCTAGATGTGCGAAAGTGTGACCGTATCGGAAGTGGTCGACCGAAAGAACAACCGTTCCGCTTCCGCAAATATGTCAGCATGGTCGAGGAAGCGCTCCGTGACCCGATCAGCGTGGCGTTGCTCAAGATCGACGGCCTCAAAGTGATGGAAGTTACACGGGAAACACCCGGGCCGAGGATCGGAAATATACTGAACGCACTCCTTGAAGAGGTTTTGGATGATCCGACCAAAAACACCGCTGAGTATCTGGAACGACGTTCGGTTGAAATTGCAGGATTCCCGGACGACGAGCTTGTTGAACTTGGCAGCAGAGGGAAAGATCGAAAGATAAGTGAGGACGCCAAGGAAGTGCAAGCGCTGCGTACAAAGAACCGTGTTTCGTAGCGAATGTTACACGTGTAACCGCAAGGAACGATATTGTCGATATTTTCGTCGTTTGTTCTGCACTCTGTCTAACATCACATTAGCGATCGTGCAATGATGGGGACATGCTGATGGGGATCCTGACACGTACGTAGTACCTGACTCGACACCACGCCGAACCCCTTTGATATCACTTCGGGAACAGCTACCCTTACTTTGTTTCTAGGGAGATATGCCGACTTTGTATGAAATTGTACCATGCAATTTGACTTCTCTGATTCGGGTAGCGAAAAACGCCGTCTTCGGCGTTTTTGAATAAAAAAAAGCCACCTGCTTTTCCTGTGGTAGACCGCGTGACCGCTCAATGCTTCTTTTCTACTTGCTTTATTGAGCGCTCACTACGGCCTATCAGAGGGCAATAGGGAGGGTGGAGATCCTACGTATTGCGGCTGGGTGGCTTTGTGCTGGGAGGGGCTGCTACTGTATTCAATTGTGTTCGGTGCTTTTGGATCCACTACTTGTTCTGTCGTTCGTTTTGTAGGAGTGTCGCTTGTACAAAGTATATGTAGGTGAAGACATCTACACTTGAACTCCATCACGTTCGTACGATCCTCGTGCTCCGTTAAAGAACAATTCACCAAAGAACAGATTCCGGGAAAGGATGGTGCGTACCGACCGCGAGTATCGTACCCGGTACGCACCATCCCTTCCTGTGGAATCACCATCACGCTATATGTATCCGTACATAAGTATATCGCATGTAAAGGACGTGTAAAGGACATTTACACAGGCATCTGTGGATAACTGTCTTTTTGATCATTGCGGCAGCACTCTTCACTCTTTCGAGCAAGTATTGGCAGTGTTCACGAGGCACGGTATAGTGGAGAGAGGTACTTCCCAACGAGTGGTGCATGAAATGAATAAAGATATTCCTTCGAGTGCGTGCAACGCGGCGCGAGCTTTTCAAAAAAGCACACGGGGTGCGCGGGCAAGGGAAGCACTTGCCCGCGAGATATGGAATCTTGAGTTTCGACTCTTGCAGTGGATTTCCGAATCTACAACCATGGAGGGCGATCTCGCGCGGTCGATGCTGGCCGTCGAGACCTTGCGAAAATTTGCGCAATCGGCGACAAAATTCCCTCGCCGCCGCAAGCGCACTTAATATGATGTATATCGCTGACGCCCGTTTCGGGCGTCTTACCATACAAGCGTATGCTTGCGCATTACACAAGATCGAGACTGATAGGGCAATGATCGGAACCCATGATGTCGGCATGGACCATGGCATTTTTGATGTGTGGCAAGAGATTTGGAGAGGCGAAGAGGTAGTCGATGCGCCAACCGACGTTGCGGTCGCGAGCTCGTGTTTTCATGTCCCAGTACGTATACGCACCCGCCTTGGATGGGTACCGATTCCGAAACGTATCAACCCAGCCGAGCGCTTCGACCTCGTCGAGCCATGCGCGCTCAACGGGCAAAAAGCCCGTATTCTCTTGATTTTCGCGGGGTCGCGCGAGATCTATCTCTTCATGTGCGGTATTCACATCACCGCCCCACACCACCGGATTTTTAACGCGCAAACTCTCAACGTACTCGAGAAACGCTTCGTAATACTCGAGCTTGAACCGCAAACGCTCCGGCCCTTGGCCCCCGTTGGGGAAGTAGATGTTGGATACGATGAGGTCATCGTAAAACGCCGTGACCATGCGCCCTTCGCGGTCGAAACGCTCCACTCCCATGCCGTAGGTCACCTCCACCGGTTCGCGCTTGGTATAGATCGCCGTACCACTATACCCACCCTTGCTCGCATGGGTATCAAAAAATGACCGGTATGAAGGAATGTTTCGCACCGTATCCGGCAACTGGTCCGGGTGGGCTTTCGTTTCTTGGAGCAGCAACACATCGGGTCGAAGCTCCATGAACATGGGGTAGAGGAGCTCTTTCTTTGCGACGGCTCGTAGGCCGTTCACGTTCCATGATACGATACGCATATTCAATGTTGTGGACCATAGTATACCACTGGGGGTTGGTACGCGCAGGATTGCCGCTATGGCGAAGCATCGGACAGAGCAAGAGCCACTACGATCGCACGGTAATGTTGTGTGGCGTACGTGCGTGTTGCTACAACATGTCGCTACAATATTGACTTTGGCAAATTTTGTAGTATCTTCTGCGAAGAACATACTTGCCTCCCCGCACCACCCAACTAGGACACCTCACTGTGGATAACGAATAATTCACTGGCCCGATAATAGTTCAGACACTGACGAGGAATGTCGTTCAGATAGGACTCTATCGAACGAAGCTCGCCGTCAGATACCGTGGCA